>DATEOO010000475.1:0-10495 GCA_035274085.1 Candidatus Nitrosocosmicus sp. | reverse complement strand
TGTAAGATACATCTACTCCACAAACTAATTCGACGTTGTCGATATAATCGTCTTTAGTTATAACTCTTCTAGAAAGCTCATTTTGTAAATTTTTTACTTCGAGGTAGGAAGTAATATTATTAAAATTCAATTCTTTTATATCCAAATCACGTGGGAGCTTGGAAGGCAAATTCATTGAGAAGTATTTGGAAGCTCTCTTGATTAATACGTCTATATAATGCATCTAGTTTGGATACAATTTCTTTATTTGTAGTGTTTAGCGTAGTGTGGGTTAATCACTTGAAAATTAAATCATTCGATATATTGAGACTTTAATTAGTAGACACATCTGTTTGTTTTCTATTTAACTTCAAAATGGTACAAAGAATGATATACCTCCATATTATTAACGGGTCCAGTGGGCTTGAGGACGATATCAGTACCTTCTAGTAGTTCTATGGGCATTTGAACCACCATTTTTTTCTGATTAATTGTACAATGTCCAGCTTCTTTTAATATATGAATTTAGGTGTTTTCCTAATGTTTACCTCTTTCTATTACCAAAGTGCCATCTATTTAGATTTAAGGAATAGATGTGCTAGAGAGATATTAGACTACGACCATTATTAATGTCGTTAATAATTAGACTGTTTTAATACTTTGTTAACCGGTATTTGCTATGAATGATTTTTCTCATACAAGTAACCTATGATTTTTAGTTAATGATATAATTGCAAAATGAGATAAAAAGATGGAAGGACAACAAATTTTAGCATAAAAAACTAAAGTTGATGAGCCCTTCTTGATACCTTCTAATATTATTCTATGGTTACATTATCTGCGATAAAAAATGATACCAGTTCATCATTATTTTCATATCCTATAACCATTTTCCAAGTGGAAAACCCATCATTTAGATTTGGTACTATGAAGAAATCAGTATTAAAGGCTTTGAAGTGATCCAAAAATACTCTAGCAAATCCATTTGAATCAACACCGATAATATTTCCATTTTCAACATTGCTGTCGACTAAAAATATATCTAAATCGTCGTAATCCTCTCCACCGTCTCTAGAAAATACAAATATCTCGCCTGGCTCCAGAACCACGTTATTAGGTTGCTGCATGTTGTTATAGTATTCTGTGATATCATTAGTATCGTCATTTTCTATTATCTCATAATCAAAGTCAATCTTGATCTCTTTTTCATTATTTGACAAAGTTACAGTACACGGAGTTTGTCCATTAATTCCAAGGAACTCTGATCTAGTACCATCTAAAGTATTACACACTACTACTTCACTTTCATTCGAAAAACTAGAAATATTGCCGATTGATTTATTTGATGCGAGACTTTGTAATACATTTTCGTCGATTTGTATGTGTCTTTGATTTTCGTTTAAGGGAATAATCGAAGCAGGTTTGCTGTTATTATTTGTTGAGTCTGAATTGTTTAATACCAAATTAGTTAAATTCGAGTTTATTTTAGATATATCAAGTTGAGACACGTCAGTGTTAGTGCTCGAATTACCATTTGTCTTGATTGCATCGGAACTAGCCAATGCGTAGAAATCGTTTGGGGAGATCGATAACATTAGGAGGATCAAAGATGTATTTAATATACCTACTTTAAGCAGAGATGATTTACACTTGACCTTCTTTATTATTGACATATTAATGATTTGTTATAGTATTACTTATAGTTTTGACATTCATTTCAAATAACGTATAACAATAGATATTTATTTATTATCGTTTTTCAAATCATTTAGGATATGTTTATATAATCTCGCAATATTTATTGTTCTATATTTTAGTACTACAGCATAGCAAATCATAATAGCATTCTTAAAAGGGCAGATCAATATTATTATACAAAACTAACCCGGTGGGCTTTATGAGTATTCAATCCTTTGAGACAAATTCTTTAACATTTGAGTAATAGGATATTTAGCCGTCTAAAACTTCTGTGAACATGAGAAACCTATGGGACCTGACGGAATTTCATATCCTTGAGTAGATTCCTGTAATATTTAACAAGGATTCAACAAATCACGCATGATATTTGTCAAATTTACGTGTTTATTGGTTTGTTGTGTACTTCTAGGATTTTAGTAATTTGTTAGTTTGTATGTTTCTATTATTATTTAATTATCGATTATCATTATCTATCAGTTGCAATTATTTTTTATCTTTAAAATTTTTTTTTAGCTTGTAGTAATAGTTTAGATAATATAGCGTCATTTATATTTTCAATAACGTTTAGAGTTTTTAAGATACAATTTAATAACAAGTAATTTTAAGAACGTTTTAATTAATAGTAATATAGTAGGTTCATTTTGAGAATGTTAAAATAAAACCCTTATCGTAAAAGTGATTTAAGTTGTTCACTTGTATAATAACATATGGAAAGATAATTTCAGAATAGACTCTCGGATAATTGATACATAAGGATATTTCAAAGCTAATAATAAATAAAAAAGTATAATTTGACTAATGAGGTTCAATCTTAAAATTAGATCGCTGATAACAATGTTTCTTTCTATAGCATTGTTCTCTGGATTAGTAGGGACTTATACCTTTTCATCTGTCCATGCGACATTATCTTTTATACCAGACATGGAATGTTTCGGAGTATGTGTAGAAGATGAAGGAGATCAAGGATCCGCGGGACCCCAAGGACCCGCAGGACCCCAAGGACCCGCAGGAGTGAATGGAAAGGATGGAACAGATGGAACAGATGGGACGGATGGAAGAGATGGTAGGGATGGAGCCCAAGGACCAGCAGGTGAAACTGGAGCCCAAGGACCAGCGGGGCCACAAGGATTACCTGGACTAAAAGGTGATACTGGAGCACAAGGTCTACCAGGTATACAAGGACTAACAGGAGCACAAGGACCACCTGGGCAAAAAGGTGATCCCGGAGCACAAGGGCTAAGAGGTGATACAGGTCCACCTGGGCAAAAAGGTGATACTGGAGCACAAGGGCTAAGAGGTGATGTAGGACCACGAGGACCACAAGGCCAACCTGGAAACGATTGTCCTAATAGAAGCCCATTGCATACGCAAGAACTCATTCCCGCACCGGTATTTCCCGACAACGGTGCAGGTGTAGTATGCACTCCATAACTCATTTTTTTTGACTCAGAAATATCACATCAATTCAATAAATTTTTATTCTTGATATAATCAGGAAACAAGATTACCCTTCAAGTCCCGTTTGACTAGTTAAGACTTGGATTGACATCTAAAGTTTTAGTGAAATTTTACTTTGACCCAAATTAAAGTACTAGCATAAAAAATACTAATTGAAGCTTTTACATTATTATCTTGACTCTTGGATACACAGATAGCAAAAGATTATTCATAGAAGACCTTAGCATTCTAGTATTTCAATAGGATGAATCAGGAGGCCTGATATGGTATGCTGCATCGAAACAGGAAATGGATTATCGAGAACCTGGATAGATAGAAGGCAACAGTGCTGATATACGGAATAAACATGAATTTTTTATTTGTAATTCATGTCTAGTATAACTAGATCATCGGACTGCAATGGAGGAATTTGCTTAAATTTTCCTAATGATCTTCTAAGAAATACTGTTATAGGTTGGACTGCTTCTAAAGTTATTCTGATTCTAAGAATCTGTTAAATTAGCGCCCTAACAAACTTTCACTTTTATATTCAAACCTGCTTCTAGGTGCTTTTGTGTTACCGTTTTTGTTTTTGCTTATTTTCATATTCTTCCTTTACCTACTATATGCTGTCATGATAGTAAGACAATATAGAAAAAACAACAAATCGCTAATTGTTGTATGAGCTTATACCTTTAGACAAACTACTATTAAAAAGGCCCGGTGGGTTTTGTGATAGATATATTACGAGTTCAAATCCGTGTTTTATTTTCCTCTTATTTATTTCCAGAGATTAACATACAAATCAATGATCTCACTGTGAGCTATCCGTTTATGGTTATCATGATAACCTAATCCTTGATTGATTTGAAATCTGTTCTGAACAATGAAATCATAAAGTGTCGACAAGAATTAAATGTGAATAGTAAAATAGTTTAATTTTTACCGATTTATCTAAATAATATAAATAAAGGATCCAAGCCCCGTATTTCCACTGTAATTCTTTATGTAGGATAAATTATGATATACAGAAAGATGGATGAGACATGGTCGATCTCAAGATAGAAAACCTCACAAAAAAATACGGAGAGACGACAGTATTGGATAACTTTAGTATCAATATAAAGTCAGGTGAATTAATGGTATTGTTGGGTCCATCAGGATGTGGTAAGACAACCGCTATTAGGTGCATAGCCGGATTAACAGATCCCACAAATGGACAAATTTATTTGGGAAATAAAAAGGTAAATGAATTATCTCCCAAAGATAGAGATGTAGCAATGGTCTTTCAAAACTATGCACTGTACCCCCATATGTCTATTCATGACAACATCGCATTTCCACTAAAAATGAGAAAAAAGTCTAAATCTCATATACATGAAAAGGTCATCAAAATGGCTGAGCTATTAGGAATAAAAGATCTCCTTGAAAGAAAACCCAAGGAATTAAGTGGTGGACAAATGCAAAGAGTTGCTCTTGGTAGAGCTTTGGTAAGAGAACCCAAATTATTTCTTATGGATGAACCACTAAGCAATCTGGATGCAAAGCTTCGAACTCATATGAGAACCGAAATAAAGAAACTGCAAAAGAAAATTGGAATAACTACTTTGTATATAACTCATGACCAAGTTGAAGCCATGAGTTTAGCAGATAGGATAGCGATTATGAAAAATGGTAATATTCAGCAGATTGGAACTCCTACAGAAGTCTATCATCAACCTACTAACACATTTGTTGGACAATTTATTGGCAATCCTCAGATGAATTTGATCACTGGATCTATCAAAGATGAATCCCTATATTTGTTCTCAAAACCAATTGTTATCCAACCAGTTGATAAAATACTTTTTGAGAAGAAGCTACCTGGAGAATTCTTTGTTGGGATAAGACCAAGAGATGTAATTATCCTTAAGGAAACTGATATTTCAACTGGAATCAGGCTTGAGGGAATGGTAGTCTTTATTGAAATGCTTGGCGATGACACAACAATTGAAGTAAAAATTGGGTCAGATAGTTTACTTGTTACAACAAATAATATTTTAGATTCTTTTAATGTGGGCGATAAAATAGAGATGGGTATAGAATATTCAAAGATACATTTTTTTGACGAGGAAGGAAAAAGAATAGAGTGATAAATCAAAATGCGTTTTTCTGCTCATAATCTCAACCAAATTTTGAAATACAGTAGATGTTACATCAAATTTAAAATGGATTAATAAGATAAAATTTTAGAGATTGAGTAATACTTAAAAAAGTTGATGTACTTATAAGGCTAATGAAATTATATGTGCATTCATTTTCTATACTAGTTTTATTCGTCTTTGTAACCTTTTGTTTGCAAAACAATTACTCAGAGGTGTATGGGCAGCAGCAGCAAAAACAAGTTACGCTTACAGCAATTGTAGCAGAACCCAAGGAGCGATGGGATATTTTATTTGAAAAGGCATTGGATAAATTAAAGCAAAACCATCCGGAATTAGACATTAAAATTGACTATCGTGTTTTGCCATATGACGCAACCAGAACACAGATCTTGACATCTATGGCAGGGCAAACTCCTTTGGATTTGATATCAGTTGATCAAATTTGGCTTGGAGAATTTGCAGAGGGTGGTTTTCTCACCGATATAACCGATAAAGTAAATGATTGGGGAAGAGCTAATGACTGGTATCCAACTAATTGGGAAGGAGGAAAATATGAAAATAAAACATATGGTATTTGGTCCTGGACTGATGTTCGAGCGATGTGGTATTGGAAAGATCTTCTCCAAGAAGCAGGGCTTAAACCTGAGAATTTGACCACATGGAATGGTTATATCGAATCAGCAAAGAAGTTAAATGATTTATTAAAAGATCGTGGAATCCAGGGAGTACATCTGGTTGGAGCTGCTCATTCTCCAGATATGTGGTACCCATATTTATGGATGCTAGGCGGTCAAATCCTCGAACAAAGAGAGAATCATCCTATTAAGGGTTCATACTGGTATCCAGCATTCAATAGCTCCAATGGGGTAAAGGCATTGGAATTCTTAAAGCAACAAGTAGATGCAGGCATTTCCCCCCAACCTAATCACTTTTGGGGACAGGAATTTGCGGATAAAAAGTTTGCAGTTATGCTAGAAGGATCATGGTTGTTAGGTACATTCCCTAAAAGTGAATGGAACTCACTGGATGAAAAGATTGGAATGCTTCCGTTGTTCCCTACTCCATCTTCAAATGTTAATACCACCACAATGATGGGTGGATGGATATTGAGCATCCCACAATCATCTCCTAACAAGGATTTGGCATGGGAGTTGCTGACTTTAATGGTGGATCCTGAGATTTTGACCCCCATGTTACTACAAGAAGGCTATCTTCCAACTCAAAAACCAATCGGCGAGGGTAACTATTCATCCCAACTAAATAATACTATACCCTATTACTCTGAACTGATATCTATGATCCCTGATGCACATAGCAGACCAAATATTCCAGAATATCCTCAAATAGCTGAGAACTTAAAACAAGCTATCGATGAAGTTTATTACAACATAAAAGCACCTAAACAGGCTCTGGATGATGCCGCCAAAAAGACCGCTGAAATCCTTGGCTGGTAACAAATTCTAAATCCACACATTATTTTTCATACAAATGCGTTCTATAGCACAATATGAGCCATATCTTTATCTCTTACCAGCCATTTCAATTTTATGTGTGTTTTTGTTGTTTCCATTCGTTTGGAATATTTATATCTCCACACATGGAGTTTCGATAACTACAATCTTAAAAGAATGGGAATTTGTATGGTTTGATAACTATATACAAGTTTTAAATGATCCGAATTTTCATACTTCAATTAAAATTTCAATAATATTTGTCGGAGGATCTGTGGCATTTCAGTTTTTGATTGGTTTGATTATTTCATCCCTACTAAATCAAAATATTAGAGGAAAACAAATTTTGATCGCTTTAATTATGATTCCCTGGATTACATCTGGATTGATTGCTGCTTTTTCATTTAAATTTATTTTCGATAACAGTTTTGGAATCATAAACTACATCCTAGAATATTTGGGATTTTCTTCTATAGCATGGCTGTCAGATCCTAACATGGTTATATGGTCAATTGTGATAGCAAATGTCTGGTATGGAACACCATTTACTATTTTATTCCTTACTGCAGGATTATTATCTATAAACCCAGCTATTTATGAATCTGCCAAGGTGGATGGCGCCTCTAAAATAAAGTCTTATTTCTATCTAACGCTTCCCATGATAAAATCATTTATAATAATTGACATCATATTGATCACTATATGGTCGATAAATTTTTTTGAAAT
Source organism: Candidatus Nitrosocosmicus sp. (assembly GCA_035274085.1). Taxonomy (GTDB): domain Archaea; phylum Thermoproteota; class Nitrososphaeria; order Nitrososphaerales; family Nitrososphaeraceae; genus Nitrosocosmicus. Next base: position 3,060 of record DATEOO010000475.1, on the reverse strand, counting down.
ACCTTTGATAATGACTGGAGGTAATCCATTATTCGCGAGTACTCCTGCGTCGCTTTATATGTATAGGCAGGCTTTTGAATTTGGACTTTTGTCTAAGGGTTCTGCATCAGGAATAATATTATTATCTATCAACATAGTAGTTGCCATTATTTACATCATTGCATTGAAACGGAGGCAATAATACGACTTGGGCAAACTTTCATATAATACAATTGAAAAAATTGAAAAATCCTTTATTTATCTTGCGATATTTATATTCATTGGGCTCACGTTATTTCCTTTGATTTGGGTTTTCACTACATCACTAAAACCAAATGATGAAACTATGAGTTTTCCCCCAAAATTAATTCCAGAACATGTTACGTTTGAAAATTACGCTTTTGTATTTACAGATTCTACAATTGTAAAAAGCCTATACAATAGCCTAATTGTTAGTTTTGGAAGTATGATTCTGAATGTTACTATATGTGCTTTAGCTGGGTACGCTCTGGCTCGATTTGAGTTTAAAGCAAAAAGGATCCTGTTTTCTGCTATACTGGGTTTATTTATGATACCTGTAGTTATAAACATAATCCCACTATATAGTATTCTTGCTGATCTAGGACTACTTAATTCCCTCGTTTCCCTGATTCTAACCTTTCAAATACTCATTATACCATTAAACGTAATATTATTAAAAAATTATTTTCAAACTATACCAAAAGAATTAGAAGAATCTGCATTAATCGATGGTTGTTCAAAGATCGGAGTATTGAGAAGAATAATAATTCCACTATCTATGCCAGGCTTGGCAGTTGCATCGATTTTTTCTTTTATTTTTTCTTGGAACGAATTTGTTCTACCGATAGTATTAGCAAATTCTCCGAATTCCACTCTATTTCAGGTTGCACTATATCAGTTCATCTCTTTGTACAGGATCGAATGGGGATACCTGGCTGCAGGGATCACCATAGCGCTGTTGCCTGTAATTATTCTCATCGTGGCTTTCCAAAGACAAATGATAAAAGGATTTACCTTAGGATCGGTAAAAGGATAAAACAGAAAAAGAATATGTACTAGGTAAATACCTTAAGAATAGCTTCCTAGTAACTTAAACGAACCATACCTTAAAGTTTCTGCATTGTATTATTATTTTACTTTTTTTAGTATTATATTTTGTCATACTATGAATGTCTAATATTACTATGTATATTATTAGAATTGATAAATATTTGGCTATAACAACCCATTGTTCCGAATAAAATGGATATTGAAAACTTTTACTATTGAATATTCTATAGAAATAATTTTCAAATTATAATATTTTTTAAATATAGTTCGTTTTGAAATAGATTATGACTAAAAATAATGGTAATCCTGCTAATTATTTTTATGATGTCATAATTATTGGAGGTGGTTCAGCTGGTCTAAGAGCTGCAATCGAGGCCCACGATAATGGATCCCATGTACTTCTAATTAGTAAGAGTAAACAAGGCGATCCTCATACAGTGCTTGCAAGGGGTGGAATTAATGCGGCACTTGGAACCATGGATCCCAAAGATAACTGGATGATACATGCTGCTGATACATTAGCAGAGGGCGAACATATTGCAGATTATGAGAGAGTTGAAATTCTATGTAAGAACGCTTCAGATGTAGTTACCGAATTGGTAAACTGGGGTGCTAGATTTCACAAGGAAGAAGATGGACGTTTAACACAACGATTCTTTGGAGCTCATACATACAGAAGAACGGTTTTCTATGAAGATTGGACTGGTAATGAGATAGTGCGCGTACTTTTACAACAGGTTAATGATAGAAAGATCTCCATCATGGATAATATTTATATCACAAAGTTACTGGTCATCGATAAAAAAGGAAAAGGAAATTCAGAAGGTTCGTCAAGTTCTTTGCATTCTCAAATAATAGGAGCACTTGGTGTTGATACTAAGAAAAAACAGCCGATCAAGTTAAGCTGCAAATCATTGATTCTTGCTTCGGGTGGATATACAAGGGTTTATTCGGTGAGTAGTTCAAGAAATTATGAACATTACGGTGAGGGAATTGATCTCGCCTATGAAGTAGGCGTAGATTTGGTAGATATGGAAATGGTTCAATTTCATCCTACCGGTATGGTATGGCCTGAAAATGCATTAGGTACTCTTGCTACAGAAGCCATTCGAGGAGAAGGGGGTATTTTACTTAATTCAAAAAATGAAAGGTTTATGGAGAAATATTATCCTACTAGGATGGAGTTGGGTCCTCGTGATGTGGTCGCACGGTCTATTTATAGTGAAATTATGGAGGGAAGGGGGACTCCCCATAAAGGAGTTTGGCTAAGTGTTACTCATCTTCCCATAAAAAAAATTATGGATAGGCTGCCTACCATGTATAAACAATTCAAGGATATTGCCGGAGTCGATATCTCAAAAGAGAAAATGGAAGTAGGTCCTACAGCACATTATTCTATGGGAGGATTATCTGTAGATATAAATTGTAAAACAAAAGTTGAGGGATTATTCGCAGCAGGTGAAGTAATAAGTCAGATTCATGGTGCCAATAGATTGGGTGGCAATAGTTTACTTGATACCCTGGTTTTTGGAAAAATCGCAGGCAGAGAGGCCTCTAATTTTGCAAAGCAATCGCAATTTCCACAAGAAGGCGAAAATGCAATAACAAAGGAGAATAATGATACGCAAAATTTTGAACCAGATCAATTCATAGTATTGGACAATCCATCAATCTTTCGTAAAGATATACAAGACCTAATGAATCAATTTGCTGGTATTTCAAGAAGGGCAGAAGATCTTCAAAAAGGATTAGATAATATTCTAACTTTGAAGGATAAGTTTTATTCACAGGTTCAAGTACTCCAAAAAAACAAAATAAATAATGATAACAGTATCAAGGATCTCATCATAACCTTAGAAGTCAAATCATCTCTGTTCGTGTGTGAGGCAATAATACGAAGTGCTTTAATGCGCGAAGAAAGCAGGGGGGCGCATTTTCGTTCTGATTTTCCAACAACTAATAACGAAAAATGGCAAGTTAATATCTATTGTACTAAAAGAGATGGAGAGA
>DATEOO010000474.1:0-3788 GCA_035274085.1 Candidatus Nitrosocosmicus sp. | reverse complement strand
TTAATCTGTTCGTTCATTCTAAAATTCGCTGCAGCTAAATCGGGAATGATTGGAGCAAATATTTCATCATTTAAACCACATTTCAAAAGGCGATGGTCAAAAACGGTAGTAAAAAGCCTATAATAACCCATTTAAGTCACTTGCAAATGAAGTAATTTTCTTAACTTTGTTCGCTTCGGGATAAAGGCACTCAAAGCCCTATCCTAAGTATTAATAATGTATTAAAAGTAGCAGTGTGATAGCAGGGAATATCAGGGTATGTATTTATCCCAAAGATGTACAGCGTATTACTGGTAAAACATACAGACAGGCAAGGTTGTATTTAAACAAAATTAAAGACAGCTTAAACAAAGAATCGCATCAGTTAATTTCCATAGAGGAATTTTGTTCGTATTCAGGCCTTCAGTTAGAGCATGTTTTACGTTGTATAATCGGATAGGAATCCAAGACCTAAAAGGGCTGTCGCTCATCTATAATAGAACAATACCTGTTCAGTAAGCAGTTCAAATAAAAACCCAAATTACTATCTGTCTTTTCGCATACATCAAATCTATTGAATGATTGTAACTCCCAGTCAATAGTAAACTGTTTTGATAAAAGAAAAACAGCTGCTGATGCAGTAACTTTTAATACCGCCATAGAAGCTTTCAAAAGTAAATTCAGCTGTACAAAGAATAAAGAATTCTGCTTATTTAAACGAACAAACATTTGATCGGATCTGAAGCTTTGAAGAGCAGTCCGCTAATCCTCAAAATACGGGATTTTGTGTAGAATAGGAAAGTATTGAAATGAAAAAAGCACCTCAGTGAGGTGCTTTTCGCGGAGAAAGAGGCTCCAAAACCTTTATGTTGATCCCAGTAAATATGGGAGTTCACAGACTTTTTACAAGAACAGGGTTACCTATAGGTGCACTAACAAAATTAGTAAAATAACATGAAGCTAATTTAGGCTTTTTTTTGATAAAAATTAAGGTCAATTTCTTTTTTATTGGTAAATAAGTCGTACCCTAAACAATAAGATTGAATCTTAGCCTAGCCGCTCATGCAAAAATACATCTTATAAATAATCTCGATGTGTTTTTTGGGTAATCTCATATTGTTTAGTAACGAAATATTGTTTTGAAAATGAAATATTTTTAAGAATGAAACAACTTTATATAGTGTCAACTCTCAAAATCCTTTCTCTTATTGATTGTATAAAATTACCTGATTTTTACTCCCAATGGTTTAGGGAAGTCTTTTCCTAAATGTGCAAAAAGCTGTCTTACTTTTGAACGCCAACTTAATCTTGCCATTTGCCAAGGTTTACTTGATTCTAATAGTTCAATTCTGTCGTTGGAGTGTGATGGTTTATTATTTTTTGAAGATTGTGCTTTATCAAATTCCAATAGTAATTCTGGCTTATCTATTGGGCTTATTTCGTTATCTAAATCAAAGATTGTTTTGTGTTCAGGCTGGCTAAATTTTTCGGATTTGGTTTTGAAATGCGCAAATAATTTGATTAAAGATATATCTTCTGTAATATAGTCTAAATCGTAGATGTCTTTATTGGCAAAACGATTGGAAGCACTCATTAATTTGAATAAACCAATATCTGTTTTGTTAATAACGCGAATGTCTTCAAATATTTCCGGAGCAAATAAGCATTGCATATTCTGTAAAAACTCAACCTTGATAACCTCGTTTTCTTTTGAAATGAACATTTTCAAAAACAAAAATAGTTCGTCTAACTCAGTGTTCAATAGCATTATTTTTACCTGCTTCTTACCGTACAAGTTCTCAACTTCCTGAATGATTTGTTCAAAACCAGCTTTTCCAATTTTAACTGGACTTATAAAATCAATGTCGATAGATTTACGGTGATTGTATCTTAGAGCCAAGTTAGTACCTCCTCCCAACGCAAACTTCGCTATTCCGGGTAATGATTGTAATTCGAGGATTGTTTGCTTAAGAATAGGGCTTACTGCAGACATTATACTTGTTTGAAACGTGCAAAAACGGGAACATTGTATCTTATAGCCACCAAGGCACACACTTCATTGCTTATACGCTCTTTTGTAGTTTTGAGGTATTTTAGAATTTGTGTTTTAGGATAGAACTGCTCCAAACGGGCAATATCTGTTGCAAATGTTTCCTCAGTAGTGGCAAACAAGGCTCTTGGGATGATAATATCCTTGTCTTTGGAAAGACTAAGTGTATTAAGATCCATATCCCAAAACAGGTATTTGGGAAAAACAGTCGCTATGTTTATTGATTTGTTCACTATGCAAAATTAATTAAAAATAGTGTTATATCGTGCATCATTATAAAAAACATTAATTTCCGTAAATAGAGGAACCATAGACAACTTCCTTTTTATATTGAAAAAACGGCATCTCTTCTAAAATTCTCATTCTCATTGTATTTAATATAGCCTAATTGATTCGTGACCAATTTTGTTTTACCAACGGTAAAATCAGATATATTGCAATGATGATGGCCATAAATCCAATAGTCAATCTCACTTTCTTCGATAAAATTGAACATTTCTGTGCCGAAAGCTTCATTTATGGTGCTATTAGCATATTTTTCAGGATAATTTACAAACGTTGGAGGATGATGTGTGATTGCAACCGTAGGAATATCTGTTTTGTTTTTCAACGCTTCTTCCAAAAACAATCTGCTTTCTGCATGGATTTGATTATAATCATCAACGGTCAGTCGCTCTTCATTATTTCGAATCACCCTAAAGTCGGAAAGAGATTGTTGAATAATAAATTGCTTTTCGTGTGAAATGTAGACCATAATGTTGAAAACACAAATCGTACATTGTCAATGATTTTCACAGTATTGTTTAGCAAAGCCACATTGTCCCTTATTTGCTCCTCGAATGAGCCACTTCTTTTGGAGATATCCGAATTGTAATATTCATGGTTACCTGGTATCCAAAAAGTATGTTTAAAATTTTCGGAAACATAATCAAAGATTTTTTGGTGTTGATGAAAACAAAACTGATTTATTAACTTTATATGGCTGGATCATGAATCCTTATTAAAGTGATAAATGAAATTAAAATAACTGAACAAATTAAACTGAATTTAATACATAGAAATAAAAATAGAGTGTGAATAGCTTTATTCTTAAATAAAATTATTCAACTAGGCAAAATAACTGCGTACTTGTATTGATATCTTTGGGTAATAATTAATTAAAAGAGAATCAAATGAATTTTAAGCCTACATTCGAAAATAGACAAATTGCAATCGAAAAAACCCTTTTCGTTGAGTCATTAACGTCCAAACTTATCAAACACATGATGGGTCTAGATTTACTAGGTAGTACAAAGTCACTAGATAATAAATCTTCATCGATAAGTTTGCGCGCTAAAATTGATTTATTAACAGATTGTGGCAAAATTGACAAGCAAACTTATGCCAATCTATTGCACATTACTAGCATTAGAAATCAGTTTGCACATAATTTTGAATGCAATAATTTTGAAGATTTACCTAAATTTATTGATGGTATTGATAAGCCACTACTTAAATATTGCCCAAATTTAAGTGCTTCGAAAGAAGAAAATTTAAAAAAGGGATTTTTGAATATGGCGGATCAAGCGTTTAAATTTCTTTTAAATGAATTCGGAGGAGTTACTAAAGAATATCAAATTGATACAGAGAAACTTAAAATACGTATTACAGAGGATGAACAAAAATTATTAGATCAATACGGAATCAAGGGGGCGAGAAATAGAGCATTAGTTTTAAATAAAGTGAGGCAACTTCTTAAAGAAGATGGGCATGAAGAATT
>DATEOO010000473.1:0-4781 GCA_035274085.1 Candidatus Nitrosocosmicus sp. | reverse complement strand
TTCGAATATTTCCGGTGACTGTAGGATTCTCTTGATAAATAGTCGAGGTCAGGAGTATCAAAATGGTTCATCATGGGATGAAAAAAGCATAAACAATTGATACAATTATCAAAAAATTGTTTAACCTTGGTTCTTAACCTATGGCCATGAATACAGAGTCAGTGAAAAAATGTCGATTATTTCTATGTTGGCAGTGTGAATTATTTTATCAACCATGGCTTTTTCATTTACTACTATTTCTGTAAATGCGGAAGTAGACAACCAACAAGGACGTAGTGCAAGCAATGACCAACCAGGAAGATGTACCAATGGTGGCTATCCTTATGCTGACTGTCAGGCTTTTAACCACATTAAGGAGCCATCTTCACCTTCGGCATTGGAAGGAGCTCTTGGTTCGACTTGTCATAGAAATCAATAATTAGAAAATGATATACCTATTTGAAAAAAACAATAACAACCATTTTCTTTTTTTTGTCCCACATAAAACATATGAATAATATGATTTTTAATTTATATGCTCAAAGACAATAATCTCTTTACCTTCAGATAAGCTCCTTGTGACTCGCCTCCAGGAAGACTAGAATCAGTCGTAGACAGACTATCAACTTTGACCCGTTCCTTAAATACTAAGTAGAAAATTACTCAATGACTTGTAAATACGAATAAGTGTAGGTTACATGTCCTGTCTAAATCTTCTTAAAATGATGTTACCATTTTTGGGATAGAAATTTAATACCTATAATTATTGCTCTCTCCGCCTCGTGGTTTTTTAGTCTATTTTTACCTTATAGAATAAACGTTTTGACTAATTCCATACCTTCGTATAGAAGTCAAAAATAGTCTAATAAAATGTTCTATAAGTATCAAACTTAGTAAGATTATTTCAGAATCTGATTTAACAATCCAATTATACCATGTCTTGAAAGTAGGAATATGAATAAAAAAATTCAATTGTCAATCTTGTCAATCTTTATTGCAGCAGCATTGATTGGCTCTGTAGCAACCTTTGGTGGTAACATGGCATTTGCAGGTGGCGATAATCACCATGGTGACAACCATAAGAAAAAATATAACGATGCATTCCAAGGAATTGGTCAATCAACCGAAACACTACAGTCTTCAAGCTGTGGTTCTGGTAACGATACAACTGCATCATGTAACAACGTAGCCTTTTCTATCAACGCAAATAAGGGCAATAATGCAGACGGTCAGCAATAACACCCTTTTTTATTTCTAAACAACTAATTTAAATAATCTAATTTAATTTTCATATGCAATATTTCTTACCAAACAAGTCAACTGACTTCAAACTTTATGTTAAAACAGACAGTTTTTTAAGTACCTTAGGTAATGCGCCATAAAAACCAAGCTAAATCTAGAGTAATTAAATGCTGTCTAAGCAAGTGAAAGCAGCGTCTTCGTAAATTTAGAAGAGAGCTTAGAGATATACAATCATATTAAGCCACATGGCGAAATAATCTAAATCCTTTAGATGGCAGGTTTCAGCTGATCTATATTTATGGCGAGTTTTATTTGAGCAGATGGAGTCTTACTCAATTGCTACTGAACACGAAATAAGGATCTATTAACAATCGATCTATTTTGATGAGCAACTAAACGCGAGGAGTAGGGTTTGAACAATATAAATTATTTATCAATTGGTAGATAGAAATATTGCAGTATCAAGCCTGCAAACTGTGATATCTGTAAATTCGCTTACGTATTGTAATTAGCATAAATAACATAAATAACATAACAAAAAGCTATGAGCTCAGACTTTTAACAATGTTTATTGCAGCCACCCTCTTTGCAGTAGTCGGTACCCCGTCACTATTAGAAAATAAGATTTATACACTGTCTTTTTCAAATGATAAATGTATAACTTATTTTCTAAAAGACAGTTCAGTTGCTACGCTTTATCCTTTTGACCGATCTGGTACAGACACACTTAAAGATCAATGCAAATTAGGAGTTGATATAATATGCAGCAGTTCTCAAACAGGTCAAGGAGCATTCTTCAACAATCCCAATCAGCCAGATAATGGAGATAGAATAATCGAAAAATTTTCACATTAACATACTAACCAACTATTTTTTATCTAGTCAAAAATTAAATCAATAAAAACCACACACAAATGATCATAGAAAAAGAAAATTTGTTGTTTATTGATAAAAAAATTCCTCATCTTTTATTTTGACTCTTTTAAGCGACGAAAAAGCCATAGATCTTCTTTTGTCTAGTTGATCTATGAAATATCAGGCCAGTGGTAGAACTAAACCACAAGACTTGACATAACTCATTCCAGATAGTTTACTCAAAAGGTAGTCGATATCTTAGCAGAAAATAATCAAGATAATAAAAGATTGGCCTGAGATCTTCTTGGAGATATGGAAACCGAACAGATGAGTTAGATACAAAAAATAGTAACTTGTTAGTAAATTGTAAATTGGGAATGCAGAAATACCAAAATCTTAAATCTAAATCACAATCCACTAGGCCAATCCTATGTCAAGGTCAGATCTAACAAAATAACCATAGAAAACATTCGCCCAAACAATCTAACATTATGAATAATATCAAGTCATGCAAAAGATTACTCACCAACTTACATACAGGGTTGAATGCAAATTGTATGACTTGTTAAATTTTGCTCTCCTTTTCCGCGAAATTTTTAACTCTGTTTACCACATAGTATAAACGTTTCGATTAGCTATAATCTCTTAAGCATCTAGCAAAATAAACTAGCTATAAGGCAATTATCTACGAATGATTCTGAGAAAAAAGAAAGATGATTAGCACGGAATGTGGAAATAAGCGAAGACAGTGATGTGGTTGATTGAAAAGTCTGGCCTACAAGAAATCCTTAAGGGATGGATTCTAGTATTCAACGATTAAAGATACTATTAAATCATAAATATATACAGCCGTTACAGCTTACTTAATAATCAAATTTGTTACTGACTTCTCCTCTTCCCAATTAGGTTAGCACCGTGGCTCATATTTAGCCCGACCGCATTAATACTATTAGACCTCTTTGATTATCCTGTTTGGAACTTTTTCCAGATGTTGGTATCAAATTGATTCTAAATCCTATCCAATATTTGATGGTATCCATTGCGTCCACTTTATAGGGCTTCAATTGGAGCATATCTTTAGGAATCTATATATATAATCCCTCTTAGGTAACTTTACTTATGAAAATAAGTATATTTGTAATAATGATGATAGTAACGATCGCAAATGCAGCTATCTTACCCGGTTTGATTACTGGTTCCCTGAATACTGTAATGGCACAGGAACAAAATACGATAAGAGGAAATACGACAGCAGAAAATACAACAGAAACAGAAAGTATAACTACTAGAGGTGAAATTGGACACTGCGACACATCAGCCCTATGTTGATCTGTAACAAATCTGCTGAGGAATGAAAAGCATTATAATTACAGCTTTACATTTGCTTTAAGCCACGTACATAAGTTAATGATTAATTATCTACAATCGTAGACTTAATCTTGAGAGAAATATGAATTGAGAGTATTAAATTGTTTACAAAAGCGTATTGAATGTTATTTTCGTTAACTGTATCCTTGACAATGTTTTTTCTCATTGGTTATGCTTCGAACTTAAATCAATAACAAATAAAATATTGTATTCGAAACTAATTGACGCCCTCTTTCATCTTTAATCCGATCCATCTGTTTGATCTTTATATAGCCAAGAAGTTCACAAACTAATCTATTATTACCTTGATTACTGTCTGTTAGGATATCGATTAATTTTTGTATGGACTATAAGGAAATAGTTATGTCCAATGAATTTTAGACGATCTCTTTAATGATTTCATCTACGGTTTGAGACCTTCTGTTGGCAGAGATGGAGGAAAAAATTTTGAAATTGGATCATTGGTTACAGTTACCCAGTCAAGTTTGATAGTTGTTTCTTCTTCATTGGTGACAGTCAATTGAAGGGTAAGATCAATTTGTGTTGTAGTTGTCGGTGGGTTAAAGATTGGATTGACAGAGGTAGCGCCATTCACAAATACATTGGTCGATCTATTAAATTCAAATAATATATTAGTACAGAACCAAGAGGCTATGTACTGATATGGTCTTTAAATTAGACCCTTCCAGATTACGAGACCACTTTGATGCCATATTTTGAAATTGATAAAGAATCACAGAATAATCTAATGGTTCAATGTTGGTACTTTATCACGTTTCTTTTGTTGTCAATAATTTTTGCAGGATCATTTATCGTCCCCTCCGTTGTTTGCAATTCTCTTTGGTTTTATGCATCTAAAACATATGCATGTAAGATTAAGGAAAAGTATGAGATTGATAATGTCGATTACATGCTCAAGTCAATCGACTGTTATAATAACTGCTTGGCTAATCGGTTGAAAATAAAATTTGAACTCTCCATAGTACACCCTAAGATAATAAAAGAAGCAGATGAAAAAAACATTTTATCATTTTGACAATCTCTTGCTGAAGAGAACAAATTAGTTCTTCTAAAGTTATTAATATGTTCTTTCCCTTATTCCAATTAAGACAAAATATTAGTTTCAGATAGACTAACTCACAAACTTGAATTATTAGCAGTAAGTATTCCAATAATGACTGTCATTATTACTATAATTAGTTTATTTATGAAATAAACCCGAAGAATTGTTTAGTTGTTTGAAATACCAAAGAGAAAATAGAATACTCTTAAAATATAGGAATGTTCGCATCAGGCCAATTGTTACTCTCTTGCTTATAAGTGGAATTCGCATAATT
>DATEOO010000472.1:0-4514 GCA_035274085.1 Candidatus Nitrosocosmicus sp. | reverse complement strand
ACAAAAGCTGCAGGTGGAAATGTATTAGGTCATGCCTCAACATATAGGATTTATCTCAGAAAGTCAGGTGAAAATCGGACCGCTAAAATGATCGACTCTCCTTATCATCCATATTCTGACACTAAATTTACTGTAACTGAGAAAGGTGTAGATGATTTAGAAGAAGAAACAAGTTCAAAGAGAGGGAAATTAAAGGAATAAGTAAATCTAATCTAACCTAACTAATCTTTATTTTTATCTTTACTTTTATTGTTGTTACTATCACTTGAGGACATGGCAGGGTCATCACTCTTTGCGTCTTTTTCTTTGCTATTGTTATCCTCTTTCGCGGAATTCTGAACTAAAATAACAATAGGTTTTGACAGCTGATCAGCCACAATGTAAACATCATTCAATTTATGATGGTCCAAAAATCCTTTATAATAAAAATAATGGTTGTATAACATATTAATTAGAATAATAGCATTTTGACATAATGCCAACAAGGCTTCCTCCTGCTCAATCACGTCTGAATTTTTATTTTTTATTTCATCAAGAAGGTGGCTTTGGTGTTTGATTGCGGCTTTGATTCCACCATATTTTTTTAATTCTTCTATGAAATTTTGGTAGCCTATGCCTTTACCAAGAGGATTGTTAACATCGGTGTTTGATTCATCGTTGTTATCTATATTATTATCTGTCTTTGATGCTTCTAGAAGATAATTTTGAAATAACTGATTCATATCTATGATCTCTTGTTCAGTAATACCTTTCTGGTAGAGAGAAACAAGCAAAGGTCCTACGAATGGTTGAATGGCAAGCATTTGTCTGTTTATAAATAGTTGCGAATTTACCTGTGTCAATTCATTTCTTTTTTCCTTGACTCTATCCTCAAATCTGAGTTTGTCATAGTAATTGTCTTCAACATCTTTGATAAAAAAAGCAACGGCATCCTCACTTGAAATGCTTCTACTACTTGCAATTTCTGTTATTGTCAACCATAATTGATTAAGTTCGTCAATCCCAAATTTCATGGCCTCTAATCCTTTGTAAGTGTCCCAATTTTTTTTGTGGATGCTTAATAACGATTCATGTGTTTTGATTTGGTTGTATAAACCAGTTAGTTGCTTTTGATCTGCCTTAATCTGGTCTTCTTTTTTTCTATTTCTATCTTTAGCTTTACGACCTTATTGTATTCTGCTACTATACGAGTAACATCATAACCATTTTCCATAAAGTCAAAAAATAGTTTGGTAAATGGCTCTATATCTTCTCTTAGGTCTATATTACAATATTTCTTTAATATGTTACTAAGATTAGTGAATGTATTATGAAATCCGATAATAGATTGCGCTTTTCTTTCTAATCTCTTATTTTCCTCTTCTAATTCTCTTTTTTGTAATTCACCTTGGTTGATTTCTATTTCTATTTCTTTTCTCTTTTCGGACAGATCTTCAAGTTCCCTTTTCTTTTGTTCAATAAAATTTGAAACTACTGAAATAAACGTCAAAGGATTTTTTTTGTTGATTTAGTTTTTGTTTGACAGCCTTTCGTTATGATTTTTGCTAAATTCATATAAGTATCCATAATTTTTAGATGAGAAATTAAGTACGTCATCTATCCATGCAGTAATAACTGCTGGAGTAATGCCCACCTTCTTGCTTTTCTTATATATTTCGTTAACAAAGAAAACTAAACTATCTAGATCTGAATCTATGTCTTCATTTTCAATCGTTATTCCTAATCCTTTTAGTATTTGTAAAAGTCTAAATCCTTTAAAGCAATGTTTTATAGTCATTTCTGAGTTTCTCATGTTTACAGCAATTCGTCTTAATTCTTCGATGTCCGGAGCGTTGATTCTGTGCTTCCACTGGTTGATTTTATTAGACACCGATCCAGGTGCTATACCAGTTTCTTCTGCTATTTCGTCTCTAGAATGTCCAAGTATATAGTTATGTATGATTGACTCTTCAACTTGACTACTAATCAATTGCTTTTATCTGAGTTAGTAAAATATATACTTTCGTCATTTCAGTCAATTTTTCCGTCATTTCAGTCAAAATTTATCTATTATCTCATTAAATTATATATTGATAGGCAACTAATTTTATGTAGCAAAACTTGGACAATTTTATATGGCTATATCTATGTACCGTGCTTCCGGATTACTGGGTTTTCTCCAAAGATTAAAAATTCGTAAACAGGAAGAATCATTCCATTGTAATATGAATACATATAATTAAGAACTATTCCTATTACATTTCTTGACTTTTTTTATCCCTAAGGCATATTCTAAAGTATATGAAACATAGAGTTTTTAAAAATTGCCTGATCACTAGCATTATTGCCAGTATACCATCCCTTCTTAAATTTCACCAGCAGTATAAGGCTTCCCGAATATGGATATGTTGGAATTACAGATATCGAGAAAAACGTAATTAATACAAGCTATTTTCAACGGCTCCGAAGAATAAAACAAAGTTCCAATCTCTTTATGGCTTTTCCAGGCGCTTCTCATTCAAGATTTGAACACTCTTTGGGTGCCATGCATATTGCTGGTGAGGCTTCAACTCATATTATCTTAAATTCCAATAACAAGATCAATTCTACATCCATAATCGATTTGATGGATTCAATTAACTGTAAAATAGAGATAAAAAAACAAATCCAACTAACGAGACTGGCAGCCCTATTGCATGATATAGGACATGCCCCATTTTCTCATACCTTTGAAGAATTCTTAAAATTGGTCAACCCATCATTAGATTGGAAACATGAATACTTGAGTTTAGAAATAATATTCAAGAAATTCACTAATTTAGTTAAAGAATCCTCTGAAGACAAAATCGAGTCCTATGAAATAATGGCATTATTATGCGATCTATCACCTAATTTGAGAGTTATAGAAAATACGAAAAGGATTCTAGAAGGAATAGGCGTCAATAAAGAGATCATTGCGAGAATGGATAGTTTTTTAGAGTCAAACTGGTATCTGAATTATCTAATAAAGGAAGATCCATACAATGTTGACCGATTTAACTATCTTATATTGGATTCTAATAGAACAGGTGCAAAAGAGTATGGTTTTGTGGATGTAGGGAGAATTGTTCAAAATTTATACTTTTTAAAAGAAGATAAAATTGTAACTGTTTCAACCCAAGCCAGAGAAGCAGCACTGAGATTCTTTGAGGCCTATGCCCAAATGCACAGGTCAATTTACTTGCATAAAATATCCCAAGGTGCTGATGTCCATTTATCTTATTTAATGAGTGAGGCTGCAAAAGAATCCAACTCAGCATTTCAAAAGCTATCTAATCCAGAGATGGAATCTATATTAGAATTATCTGATGATGTCTTGATACATGAATTAATAAAAGTAGGAAATGAGAAAACAAGAAAACTTGTAGATGATTACTTGAATAGAAATATTTTATCACTCGTTCACGAGTTTGATTTGAGCGATAATAACAGGATTACAAGGATCATGGATTCAAAGGGATCAAAGGGGTTACAAGATGAGATCAAAAAAGAAGCAGGATTACCTGAGAATGGTGTAGTTTTGGTGATAAATATTATAAGCAAGAAGGTGACTAAACCACCTGTTGATGAGACTACCTTGAAAAGACTAATGTTTTATAATACTAAATCTAAAAAATT
Organism: Candidatus Nitrosocosmicus sp.; assembly: GCA_035274085.1. GTDB lineage: Archaea > Thermoproteota > Nitrososphaeria > Nitrososphaerales > Nitrososphaeraceae > Nitrosocosmicus. The sequence goes on along the minus strand of DATEOO010000472.1, from coordinate 878 downwards.
AGAACCATTGGATCTCGATTTTATAAGACAGTTTTATCCTAACAAAAAGTATAGAATTTTCACCGAAAAAGGATACAAGGAAAAAATTAAGAGCATTATTTCAACTTGGATAGATACAAACACATGAGATTTTGTTCCCTGATTTAGCAAATATTTTGGATACCTGAAAAATATGAAGCCTCGCTAGTAGAAATATCTACATACACTTACTAATTTTATAAAGATTGGACCAATAATAGCAAAAAAATTAAAATGAATTGATTAAAAGCAATAGATAATTACCATTAATCAAAACTAAAATCTATTCCACTGTCTCTTATGGTATCCTCTACAGAGTCCATTATATCGCCACCGTCATTATCATTGTTATTGTCATCATTGTTATTGTCATCATTGTTATTGTCATCGTCATTCCTGTTACTATTGTCATCGTCATTCCTGTTACTATTGTCATCATTGTTATTGTCATCGTCATTGCTATCCTCGTCATCATTAGTGGTAGCAACATCTGAAGAATCATCAGTTGTTGGAACGCTTGTACCAGTAGTAGATGCACTTACCTGTCCTGGACTACTTCCTGCTATCTTACAACAGATTGGGCCACTACCTGTATCTTGATTAAATTGTTGAATTTGTGCAAAAGGCTGTAATCCGCCTGATAATGATGCTTGAGTCATATTCCCACCATTTGTTGAATTACCATTATTTGTTGAATTTGAAGACTCTAACATCATGTTGTAGCTAGATAACTGTGCTTGTGTAAAGTTGGAAGCTGTAACATTTACAGAGTAATAGGTTTGTAACGTTTGAGGACCATCTAAACAAAGGATTTTAGATGTTATTTTGTTGCTTCCTTCATTGATATTTGTATAATTACT
>DATEOO010000471.1:0-2505 GCA_035274085.1 Candidatus Nitrosocosmicus sp. | reverse complement strand
CCATTTTTTCCCTGGTCGGCTGTTCGATATATACCCATTCCAATCCTCTACTTCCCAGTGAATCCAACCCATGAAATCGATTAGATAACTTCATCCTACATAACCCTTGTTAGTCTCAATTAATTTCAATAACACCTTACTAATTAATCTACTATGAACGAAACTTTTACAATTTCTATATACAACTACTTTCTAGATGGAAAATCCTTCAAGTTATCCGACTTACACCTGTGGCAATTCGGTGGCTCTAATGAGGAGAGGTAATTAACATAATAACAATTTGAGCATTGCTTTCGTACAAACCTTGATTGTAAGATGGCTGCACCAACATCATTCTTAAAGATTAAAACATTCCTATTGTGGAGATCAAGTATAACGATATTAAATAATTTAGTTATTTCTTCCATGTTCCAGTTCTTATATTTGAGGTAGTTTTCTTTCATGTAGCGGCAGATTTCATTAATATCAAATGTGTCCTTAAAATCTTCATCATTCTTATTGTTTACTCGAAAGAAATAATCTCGTAGATACCATTCAAATTCGAATGATAGAATTTCGGTATTCAACTCCTTTCTTAATGAATAACATTATTTTTTAATTCTTTCGTTTTGTTAATAATGTAATCAGTCTATCTATTTTCTTAATTTGTTAACTGACTAATGGATTAAGAGATTCATGAGATGGTAGGAAAATCTGCAATCTGCAAAGAAATTAGCTTTTTTAATCTTGGCAGATTGTAACCCAATTGAGCAGAAATTGGGATAATTTGATCGATGTTTTCAGTCACATTCAAATCTTGCATCTTGCTCTTGACTTCATTATTTTTTACCAAGTCTATTTTGTTTAGTACAAGGATGCATTTTTGAAATGAAATTTGCAATTTTGATAAGATTTCTATTGAGCTCATCAACTTTTTCTTTATAACGGGAACATCATCGGTAAAATCAATTATCAATAAAATTACATTAGCATAATTCAGTTCAGATAGTGTAGATTTGAAAGCTTCGATCATGTACGGTGGTAACTTGCTGATGAACCCAATTGTGTCTGATACAAGGACTTTTCTGCCTTCAATTTCAGATGAACGAGTAAAGGTTGTCAATGTTGTAAATAGCTTTGTACTGGTCTCTTTATTTTCGTCAGTAAGTATATTAAACAATGATGTTTTTCCAGCCGAAGTATAGCCAGTTAACGATATTAATGGAATATTGCCGGAAAGCCTTTGGATCCTATGAAGAGCCCTTTTTCTTTCTTCTGCTTGTAGTTTTTTCTTTAATATCGTGGTTCTCCTCTTGATATCCAAAATATGCACATCTGCATCATACTTTCCTAAACCATAAAATCCAGGCTGCTCGCCTAGCTTTGCAAGTCTTACCTTCTCTTTTACCCTGACAATATCATATTTTAGCTGTGCTAATTTTACTTGAATCTTTGATTCATTGGTTACCGCTCTGTTTAGAAAAATTTCTAGAATCAGTTTTTCTCTGTCCACAATGTCTATCTTACACAATCTTGCAAGATTGTATTGTTGACTTGGTTTTAGAATTTCATCAAAAATGATCACGTCAGGTTTTAATGCAGCAACTCTTTCTTTGATCTCTTCCGCCTTACCTTTTCCAACACCAAATCTAGAACGAGTAATATTTTTCTGGCTAATCACTTCTAGTATAGAATATCCAACTGATTCAGCAAGGCCTTCTGCCTCAGACAGGGCAAATTGATTTGGATACGTGATTAATATCGCCTTTCTAGCCTCTGAATTCATTAATTTTATTTTTTTACTCAAAGTATCCAATTTAAACCATCAACTGATAGAACCAACACCACCACCACCATAAATTTTGATAATAAACATTTGGTAAAGTTAAATAATTTGTCTTAAATATCATATATTGTTTGCAATTAGCATTAAGGAGAGTTAACGGCTATATAATCCGAAGATGTGCTTACGAGGATTTAAATTCAGTAATAAGCATTAATTTGAAGACTCTTCCGGAACATTATACCGAATATTTTTTTGAATCTCTTTTACGCGAAATCCCAGAAGCATTCATTATTGCTGAAATCAATAATATGGTTGTAGGCTATATAATGTGCAAATTAGAGTTTGGCTTCTCGAATTTTAGGAAACTTGGGTTTGTCAAAAAGGGACACGTTGTATCCATAGCATTGTTGCAAGAACATAGAGGAAAAAATATCGGTGAGGCCTTGATGATGGAGGGAATTAATGGGATATCAACAAGAAAGGGTGACGAGATATACTTAGAAGTTCGTACTAGTAACGGTCCTGCTATCTCGTTATACAAAAAACTGGGATTTCAAATCAAATCAGTATTAAAATCTTATTATAGGGATGGGGAAGATGCCAATTTGATGGCTCTCGAAATATCATAAAAAAAACAAAGTAACAATTTAGCGCTCTTCCAAAATATGAAATAAATATATGATATTTTGGTATATTAGTATGAATATTTTTGAGCCCTCCACTTTTTTGGCTGTATTTCC
>DATEOO010000470.1:0-6861 GCA_035274085.1 Candidatus Nitrosocosmicus sp. | reverse complement strand
AATTTCAGCAGTATCTTCTAGATATAACAACGCATATCATGGATTCGAAAAAAAATCTGAAATTCACAAGGAAGAAAAAACATTTAACGAAGCCATTCTTGTTATTTTCCTTTTTATCTTCATGTCCTTTTTTACTGGTATACTTTTATCAATTCTGACAGAAAAGAATTTTTTAGATTCGTTATTTGAATCAGTATCAGCTTTAACCACTACAGGATTAACAGCGGGGATAACAAACATAGATGCAGACTTGCTTTCAAAAGTATTACTAATCATCAATATGATTATAGGTAGATTCGAAATAATTGCAGTAATTTATCTCTTCTTAGAGATTTCAAAAATAAAAAAGCATTGATTATCGATGGGATAAGGATCTTCAAATTTGACATCTTTTTATTTTTCATACAACAGTCTAAATCCTAATATAATCTGAATTATTTTAAAAGTAACTGTTCTATCTCTTAATGAACTCCAGCTTGAATATATCAAATAGAAGGAACTATAACAAATATGGGAACAATAAGAATAAAGCTTTAATCTCTTTCGTCTATAATCCATCACTAATAAATCCTTCTATTTTTTGATTTAAATTAGAATAGCTCTGTAGAATGACCCTCGTAGAAAAACGGTTTGCTAAAGCACTCCTTTACTAAAGAAAATAAGTAATAATTTTCTATTGAAATAATATAGTATATACTTTTATATTTTGAATTTCAACTAGATATAATGAATACAAAGAATTCATTAAAGTTTGTGTTTCTAGTGGGATTATTGGCAGCGACAATTGGATTTCTACCATTCGTGAATTCAAATAATGTCCTAGCCCAAACCAATTCAACAGGCAGTGCCGGCTCAATAAATATGACTATAGGAGATGATACGATGACGAAAAAAGACAATTATGCCAACCCAATGCTGATGCAAGATCAGAAAAAATATGAAAAAATCAACGGAACATTAAACGTGATGCAAACAATGTTTAAAGCTATTGGAGATAAATTTAATGTAACGTTACCACAGGCTATATCCACAGCCGAACAATCAGTAGGGAATGGTTCTTATGCAATGTCAGCCAATGGTGAGGAGAAAGACGGATTCCTTGTAATTTCCGTGGTATTAGGCTCACCTGATATGAAATTCACTAAAGTATTAGTCGATCCAGGAACTGGTTTAGTCTTACAGAAAAAGCCTCTTTCTATGATGGAATGGATGAAGATGATGCACTCTCAAGGCCATGAAGACAAGGGAATGAAAGGAATTCATGGTGAATATGGCATGGGAATGAAAGGAATGCATGATGAAGGATATGGTGAATATGGCATGGGAATGAAAGGAATGAAAGGTATGCAAGGTGAATGGAATCAGGGCACAGGATGGTAGCAAGTCAATTCTTATAATAGTACAACTTTGACATTTTTTTATATGACCTCTTTTTTGTTTAGATATTAATTCATGTGTGCATTGTAAGATTGTTTAAGAATCGGCTTTTACGTTTTGAGTGCATTTTAGAATTAACTAACATTATGAATTGATTAGATTAGTCTTGTCCACTAAATCACAGAAATTATATTACGAGAATGATATGGTTTGAGGGAAGGATAAGAATGCCTACTCCTGACAAAAATGAGTTAAATAAGGATACTATAACATTTTCAGAATCTGAAATTGAGGAGATTTCAAAGTTATATCAAACTGCTTTGGATTTAACATCCTCAAATGAAGATGTTCTTTTGGATAATTCAAATATAGGAACTCCAAAATTGGGCCTCATTAATAAAAAACGCCAGGCTTGGCATGATGTACAAAATTATTTGGAGGAATTAGGAAAAAAATATAATTACGATCCTGAAAAATATGTAATAAACAAGATTACTAGGAAATTAGAACCCTACAAGCCAAAATCATGACCTTATCGATCCTTCATATAGATCAATAGGTACTACTGACAAATATGTCTATCATGAGACGAGTTATATATTTATGTTCCCATATTAATAACGTTTACGAATAAAACCAAATGCTAACTCATTATAGGTAGCATCTTTAGATGAAGGGGTTGCTTCCCTCCCTTAAAAGTCTCTCCTAATTTTGATATGAAGCCTCACAATCTAAATTCGACCTGACAAGACAAATGCTATATTATGGTTTGGTTCCAGTCTCTCAAAAATACTAAAGATGCTAAAGTGCCGATATTTGCTATGAATATATGGAATGGTAAACCTGCTATTAGCCACTCATTGAAGACATCCCTCTGAGTTGAATCTGTACTTGCAAGGATGGGACTAGATGAGTCACCGGGGTATAGGTAATGAAAGAATCCTCTTTAGGATAAACTACAACGGCATTAGGAACTTTCATGAAGTAGAGTAAATCTAGTCCTTTATCGAGCATTTTTAAATTTTATACAAGACTGCTAAATTTCTATCAAATGTGTACTTTTAATTGACAAATCCTGTTAGAATGCCGTATTCTTGAACAACAAAAAGAGGGGTGCAGATGAGTATAGAAGCTTTGAATTAATCATAGACCCCACTAGATTAACCAACTAATAGTTTTCATATTAAAGATTCAACCTAGTCCTTTGAAAAATTGTTTATTATTTCAATAAAGCACCTAGTACCTTTTTTTAAGAGATCAAGATTTGTGAATTCATTTGGTGAATGCATTTTATTGGGCAAGATAGTACTACCTATACAAATCGAATCTATGTTTAAGATTTCTTTAAAAACATACATTGGCCCAGTGCCAGAGGAGGAGACATTCAATATCACCCCATTAAATATCTTTGATGCAGATTCTACAATTAATTTTACAAATCTATTGCTCAATGGTGTTCTAAAAGCCGGCTCACCGCTTAAATAATTTATAGTAACATCTTTTTCTGAATAACCTTTTGATCTCAAGTATTTTACCATTTTATTGAATTGTACTCTGGGATCCATGTCCGGGACTAACCTAAAGTCTAACTTGACTGTAGCCGTCGAAGGAAGTATAGTTTTTACCCCTTTATTGGTATAACCTGCAATTAGTCCTGAAATATTACATGAAGGTTCTGTTGCAAGTGCTTTCTTTATCTCGTAAGAAGACTGTCCCTTTATGAAACAAGAAATACCGTATTCCTTTTTGAATGCTTCCTCATTGAAAGGTTCATTAGCTATTAACTGTAGTTCTTTTTCACCTAGGGGCGTTACTTCATCATACCATCCCTTAATGAGAATCTTCCCGTCATTTGAATTATAAAGCAAAGATAATAAATGAACTAACCTCCAAACAGGGCTCTCAATTGCGACTGCGAGACTAGAATGGACATCTCGACTGGGCCCATGCACCTTAATTTCCACATTTAAAATACCTTTTTGACCTAACGAAATTATTGCTCTATCATCTTTATCAACATAACCGCTTTCCCAAATTACCAAATCTGATTTGAATTTTTCCTTGTATTTTTGGACGTATTTTATCAAATTTGGACTTCCAATTTCTTCCTCACCTTCAATTAGAAATTTAATGTTACAAGGCACATCCCCTGTCTCTTGCAACAGATATTCGACCGCCTTTATTCTAGTGATGAGTTCCCCCTTATCATCCGAAGACCCCCTACCATAAATGTGCTTGCCGATAACTTTCCCACTAAAGGGATCCTCGTTCCATTTTTCTATTGGATCTACTGGTTGAACATCATAATGATTATAAAACAAGATTGTCCTTCCACCTGGATTTGATTTAGATTTAACCTCACCATAAACAATTGGAGGTATTCGACTCATAGTTCTACTTTCAATCTGTTCTTCTAAATCTAAGGATAAAAGGTCTGTTTGAATTCCAGCGTTTCTCATCATGTTCGACAATAAGATCGAACATTCCTCCAAACCCTGATTTGTTGCAGAAATGCTTGGCTGCCTTATCAATATTTGCAAATCAGATATGAGATCATTCATTTTATCATCGGGTAATGAAGTGGGGAGTAATACATTATCCAATTAATTCATCTGTCTCCCAATAAACCACAATAATTAAAAAACCTTCCTTGTTCCCATTTCCCGGCTGACTCATTTAACACACATTATTATTTATTAAAATTTTGTTATTTGAATTATACGGAAATTTACCTAATCAAAAAGATAGAAAATATGAATATAACAAATGTTAAAGGGATATTCTAAAGCAAAGGAGAATTATTTTTTGTTTTATCCCAAACATGTTGGATGATTTCTGATACCGTTTGATAAACATTCCCATTGAAATTCGAATCCCATAATCTGGAAACGTATTCGCCGGGGGATGTCTTGTTTTCAAGTCTTTTTTCAATTATTCCAATAAATTCAGGTCCAAGCCCCAAATCTTTCAATCCTTTTTTGGCTACATGTAGATGGGTTTTTGCGGTTTCTGAAATGTTAAAATGAGTTTTGGAATTGTATCCAGTACGTATTACTGCTAGTCTTTCTTCTCGTATAGATGACAATGGCCTTAATGGCTTTCCTTCAAGAATTGAGCGATACAAAAACCCAATAAAAAACTCTATCATTGCGACAATTTCTTTTGGGGTTGGCTGAACAGACATTATTCTAGTTTCGACTCTATAATATGGAGAATTCAATCGTATCCTTAAATCATCATGTCTATCTTTTTCAAGACCAAAATAATCATTAGTATTATCGAGACCAGGCCTTGAAGCAATATAGTCTACATAATCTTCAATGCGATCCAAATATTTTGCTATGGCAGGAAATCCAGAATTTTGCTGTTCTGAATGATCATATAGATAAACTCTAGGTTCGTAGAGTGAGAATAGTTTGCCTGCGAATAATCTACTATTTGATCCTAGCAATATCGCTGAAGGTAATAAATTTAAGATATAATTAAACATGTATGTTGTATATATAGGGTTTAGGCCTTGCAAATGCAAATGAAACCCCTGGATTGCAGTGGCAATATCACATGCTTTAAAATGTTGACCATCAATTTCGATTTTTGGAAGCTTCTTTTGCCATTCATAAATATTCAAATAACGCTCTTTTCTTGTTATAAACTTCCTTTTGAATATTTCAGGAGAAGGGTTACCTCCAAGAAAAACTGGGATCACATTCGTATTTTTGTAGACTTTTTTAATTGCTACATTCAGATAATCTATGAAATCTTCAAAAAAAACATTCACACTTGACAAACCGTGCATAGAAATTGGTTCAGTTTTAACCTCAAATTGACACTTTCCATATTCATAATCTACATCATACTTTGAACTTAATTCGCTTATCAAATTATGTGCATTTACAGGTAGTGACTTGTCATCTAGCAGACAAATTTCAATTTCAACACCAACTCTGTAGATTTCGTCCAGACGCCGGAGGTCATCTTGAATTCTCCTTTTTAACCCAATAGTCTGGTCTGCCAAGATGTTATTCAAATTTGTTAAACCTATTTATGATATATACTATAAATCTCTTTATATAATTATTCGAGTAGAATTTATGGACATTTAGGTATAATAGTATAGAATATAGATCATATAGATTCGATTAAGAAATGATGGAAAACTTACCAGATGATCTGGTTCGTTGAGTATGTCATTATTATTTGAAAGAATATTCCAAAGATTGTTCTTCTATCTAGGTACAGAATACATTCGATAAATATATTCTATAGAGCCATCGCCCCATGTATATGCTATTTCAATTATCATCGTTTACATTGATAAGTAATGCTTTTGTCCTATAGTTATCAAGTGTTACTTTCCTGTGACATTTATAGCACAAAGTCCTCAGATTATTATCATTGTGTAGAAATTCCAGTACGGTCTTTACTTTATTCTCTAATGTATCAAAATTATATCCTAAAAAAGTGTAGTAAGATTTAGGAATGATATGGTCACATTCGAGCCAATTCCCAATTACCTTATTATGTCTTTTCTTTTTATTCAATTTCAATCCGCAAATCTGGCAGGTGTAATTATCTCTTTTCAAAATACTATTTCGAACGTTACGCCAATAAAAATTCTTATTATACCATCTTGTAAACTCCACACTGCATTTCTTTGAACAATATTTTCTAAAAGGTTTAGATACAAAGCTTTCACACCCTTTATTTCTGCATTTTTGATTGCCGTCCTTGTCCACTCTATCAAATTCATTAATGTAAACTATTAATCCCAAGATCTTTTTGGATTCTTGTTTTTTGGTAACAGAGGAAGTAACATTTTTCTCATTTTCTTCATTAGATATATGAGATATAGTAGGCGACGAGTCTAAGAAACTAGACGACTTATGGTGAGGTTTCTTTGACTTTTTAGTCCCTGATTTTCTATTTCCATTTCTCTTCCTTTTTTTGATTATCATTTGCTTTCTCCTTTATCAATAAATTGTGTCTTGTTGCTATTTGCTCAAGTCTTGTTCCCACTCAGCGGAATTTGACCATAACTATATAGTTATATAGGTCGCAGGTGTAGCAACAACGGCTAACGGAATAATATTAATTGAACTATAATATTTATTGATTTTGATTTTTCCATTGGGGTTTTTGATAACATAAAGTGGCATAAAATGACTAAAGCGGTTTAAAAAATTAATTTATTGAGGTTACCATAAGGAATCTGGGTAAATGAATGAATATTTTTAGGATAACTTTGAGACTGGGATCTACTTTAGAGGCTCTTGATAAATACTTGGGTGTTGATTTATTCAGATATTCGGAGAGCATAGTTCATGAAATAAATAATAATCAATGGTGAAAGAGATGAATGAAGTGAAGACGATATTAACAAAATCATTATAAATTTTTACCGATTCAATAGATTTGATATTATTATTTTGAATTTAGGGGCTCTAACAAGTTTAAAACCAGCCATAAACATTTAAAAATACGATA
>DATEOO010000469.1:0-2629 GCA_035274085.1 Candidatus Nitrosocosmicus sp. | reverse complement strand
AAATTAAGTTTAATCACAAGTAAAGAACTATGTTAGTTGTGAAGAATTAAGTAGACCATAATCATGGTATTCTTCCTATAAGAATTTGAATGATTTGATCCGGAATATGACCATTTTTAATATGGTAACTATCAACTGTATGTTGATTTTATAAGTTCAATATATTCGAAGAATTGAAATCAATAACCCTTTCAAAAAAAGTTATATGATTTATAGCTAACGTACAATATTATCTGTTGTATCCAAAAATGTTTTCACAATTTTAGTAAAAGTTGTAGGATATTGGTACATTAATCCGTGGCCCGCCTCTTTAATCTGTACAAGCCATGCTCCAGGGATTTTATCTGCTAATACTAATGAGTTAGCTGTCGGAACCGCTTGATCTTCAGTTCCCGTCATAATCAAAGTAGGGATGCTCACTTTTTGGAGTTGATTACATACCCCAACCCAGTTTTTTGAAAACCATTTTTCATTTATTTCAAACTGTTTTTTGACGGTAGTAGAGAGTGTAATTTCAGATGATTTTGGTAGTGTCTCTAAAAAATTTGGATTCTCTAGAATCCATCTGTGTGGAAATGTTACCTCTAAAAAAGAATTACCTGCTTCAGTTTTGTTATTAACAAAATCTGCAAGTGCCTTGACTATCTGAGAACTTTGAGGATATCCTTCTTGCCCGCCACATGAAGCACCATATAAAATAAGACGATTAACTTTTTCTGGATAAGTTAGAGTAAGCTGTTGCGCAACAAAAGAACCCATAGAAAATCCTAATACATCAGTTTTTTGTAATTTCAGCGTTCTAAGAAACCCTGCAGTGTCGTTAGCAAATTGTAAAATAGAAAAAGGTTTTGTCCCAGATGTTGTGTTACCTACACCTCTATTATCAAAAATAATTACTTTATGATCCTTTGATAATTCATGTAGAAATGAAGTGGGCCAAGAGTCCATTACATTACCACTCCCGCTTATTAATAGTAGGGGATCACCATTGCCAAACATCTTGTAAGCAATATCAATATCTCCAACATGGACTTTTGTCAGTGGTATATCTTGTATGTTGACTGCTTGTGTAGTATTTGAGTTGGTTGAGTCTGTTGGTTCTGACTGACTGTAGGCATTAGCGATATGGTAATCAAACCCGATACTTCCAGATAATGAGCTAGAAATAATAAAATTGGATATTGCAAGGACAATTATGACTAGACATATTAGAACAAAGTTATACTTTGACACTACGGTAGATGCGTAAGCATACTTATATAAGAAATTTAAAGTCAAGGATGACTACCAAGTCAGGCTAACCGTGTTTTCACTTGTATTATTAACTAAATAAACTAAAAGAATAAGCGAGGCAATCACACATTATTTTGTTAATTAAAATACAAAATATTTGACCTTTTGTAAGTTTAGCCCTGCTACTGCACCATATCGTTACTATAATAAGGTATTTTATTTGGCAAGATAAAGTTTGTCATAGTATAAGGGTTGGAGAACAGGAGTATAAAATTTCATACTGATTTGCGATTCCTTAGGAAACATATAATCGAATTCACATATTTTTATCTAAATCATACAGTACAAATAGTGAACGAATATTCTATTTCTATTCTTTTTCTAGCATATTCTTTTTTTTCAAAAATAGAAGATGTAATTTTGCCTTAAAGACTTGAGAATAGAAAAGCATTCACTTTTTTGCTGTCAGTTCTTTTTCCTAGGAATCTATTCTCTCAAACTATGTTCTATCTGTTTGGGAGTGTGTTTTGTCATAATCATCCCATGTTTCCTCTGGATCATCTCTTTCAAATACTGGACCAATAGAAGCACCTTGCCCATGTCCTGTATATGTTCCACGAATCCTGTAAACATTCTCATCTGAAGAAAAGTATTCAAGCATTTTTAGATCAATTCTATGAGCTATTACTACATGTGTTCCTCCGTCATAAAAAGCCGGCATAACTTCTAAATCATTGGATATCTTATCTCTTAACTCATCAAGATCTGGCTTTTTATCAAGAAAGATTTCTAAAGTATACATCGGGTTTTTATCTCCAGCCATACGGTGAAGAATGTCCAAAATTAGCTGAGTATCAACCTTGGGAAGACAGGACTTCATTAGGTATTCAAATTCCAGAAATTTTTTTTCTAATTCTTCAATACAGCTCATTTATGCAATAATTTATTTTTTGTATTTGAAGATATCGAAATAGCAGAATAAATCTACTCATAACAATAGATAAAGCATAATTTTTGCATTAATGTTGTAAAATAGTTAAATTTTATTAACATACCTCTGATTATTAGACTACAAAGCTCAATATCAGAATACCATTTAGCTAAGTACATCAGGGATATTGCCATAACATGATGATGTTACGCACAAGATGGAAAATTTGATAAATAAAGGAAATAAGCATAGTCTAGCACTCTTCCTTCACGTTCGAAATAATTACTAAAAGAACAGAGACTAAAAGCCGTTATGATCAAATCTTCCTTTGGCAAATTTGGCAAATCCATATTTTATAGAAAGTTAAATGAATGGATATTCCATTTAGTTTGGAGAATTTCTACCCCTCCCCTCTCCACATGAAAATTCCAAAATTCGCCGAAAATAACTCACCTCAATCTGTCA
>DATEOO010000468.1:0-3026 GCA_035274085.1 Candidatus Nitrosocosmicus sp. | reverse complement strand
GATTATGCCTGAACAACAGAAGATAGACGAGACAATAGAGACGGCGAAGAGCTTAAATAAGAAGAAATTTTCAAAGATTGAACAATCATCTACATCATTGGAAAATCAACTAGGTTCTGCTTCAGAAGTGGGCTCAGAAGATGATAATGATACTAATAGTATTTTAGAAACTCAAGATGATGAGGTAAAAGTGTAATCAATTTAATAATTATTTAGATAGTCAAATCAAAGTATCAAAACCGGACTAGATACTCAACATAGGATGATTACTCTTTTAAAACTGTATAATTAACGATTATGAAAGGTAAATCTGATGAATGTGTTATGGAAAGTATAGAAGTAATGAGTATAAAAAAGGACAACTAAAGTGAGAAACCATAGTATGTAACCAATGTGGGCCTATTGACAGAGCTTTTGCATATCGAGAATTAATATTTATTTAGCGAAATAAAAGTAAAAATGAGGTCATTCGATTCAGAATAACTGATAAAACGTCTTTTGTATAGATTCATGATTTAATAAAGTGTCTGGTTTCATTTCACCATAGTCTTAAATATTACTTGTCTTGTCCAATTTATCTGAAAGTTATAGAACAGCATTATTACAAGGAACTTAATTCCCTGGGGCTATTTGCTTCAATGATCATTTTCTAAATAATCTACCTAAAGTTAAATAAACATATCCTAGAAAAATAGATTGAATCGCTTTACCTGTCATGATCAAACCGAATTGTCCCCAAACTGAATTGAATTTACGAATTCATTTTGCAAGTGTCTTTTTGATTAAGTTAGATCTAACTAATGAAAGGCTTAACAGGATCATCTCTATATTTAAACAAGTATGGAAACCGATCAAGATGTAGAGGAATTAAAAGAAGAACATGAAAAAGAGGAAGAAGAAATAAGAGACAAATTAGAAGAGGAAGAATAATAACAACGGATTGACGTTCTTATCAATATCAACAATGATAACAAACGTCCTTTGAAAAATAATGATGTAATAATTAATCCAAAATACACTTTTAAATTATTTTATTATAAAAAATATATTACTTTATAATTTTATATTTTTCATGATCCTATATACTCATAGAATCTGTTAAAATATCGATATCGGTACTAATTCCTATGTATGAGAACTATTACTAATAGCGATTCCATACCTTATCCCTTAAAGTGGGATGTTTTTCTAGGAAATATCTTGTATCATTATGAATGATATACATTCAAATTCCCTTCATATTACCTTAAGTTGATCTATTCTAAAAATCTGCTTCAATTAAATCCTTGTTTACTCCTATGGCTGCTTGAAGACCCTCTGCGGCTGCAATGATTAATTGAGCAGGAGCGATTATAGAAGCATCTCCTGCTGCATATACCCTCTGAATATTTGTTCTGCCATAGGAATCTGTGGATATGCCGCCCAGAGAATTAAATTTACATCCTAATTGTTTGGCAAATTCAGAAGATTGAGTGAGATGAGGTAAAACAAAACCACCTTTTATATTCACACTTTCGCCATTTTCAAAGACTACTTTTTCAATCTGTCCATGTTTTCCAATAATGGTTTTAACTCTATCTTCAATAATCTTTATTCCTTTGTTCTGAATTGAACGCTTTTGGTCAGAGTTTTGAAAGGGTTTGCCATTTGTGCATACAATAAGATCTTTAGACCAATTATAAATAGTCTGAATAAAATGAAAGCCCTGAACTTGTTCGCTTATAATAACAACCAGAGGTTCATCCCGTAGTTCCCATCCATCACAATAAGGACAATTAAACAAGCTTTTGCCATAAAAATCCGAAATGTTCTCTATATTCGGTAAATTATCTCTTAAGCCTGTAGATATAATTATTGTCTTAGATTGATATATAGCGTTCTCTGATGTCATTAATTCAAATAGGCGATCATTTTTGCTTACTGAGATTATCTGTTTCGGTTCATAGATAACAGAAGGATATTTACCTATTTCCATATGAGCAATTTCTCTAAATTCTTTGGGTTTTACGCCATCACGTGTAATAAACCCATGAGATTCTGTTGTAACAGCATTTCGAGGCTTATTGTTGTCAAATAATAATGTATTTCGTCTGGCTCGTCCTAATACCAATGCAGCATTTAAACCTGCAGGACCTCCTCCTATGATAGCACAATCAAATAACATTTTCATGTGATTCCATAATTATTTGTGGAAAAGGTAAACTAAAAATTTAGTTATTTATAGTTGTTTATTTTGATTTAACACAACAATCCATAGAAGTAAATGATGATAAAATTCAAGATTAAAGGACATGTACTCATTTAGACTATGAAATTTAGCCCCCAGTATTTCAATACATACTTCTCTTCTAATTCTTTCTGTTATCTGAAGTAACGAATATAATCTCTGACAAACTGTTCAAACACTATTGGTTTTCGTCCAGTAATCTGTTCTATTGCTTCACTAGTTTCAGAACCATAATCTCCTCTATTAATATACTTCAAACTGTCGATAATAATTTCAACCAATTCATCACTCATCCCACGCTGTTTCATTCCATTGCGAGCCTCCTCTTCAGAAAGATCTATATAAGATATTTTCCATCCAGTCTCTCTGGAAAGAATTTCTGCAGCTTGATTATAAGAGAGCGCATTTTGACCAGTAATATTATATGATTTGTAACTATAAAGGTGCGCTTTCTTGTCATAAGTCAGTATCTTGGCAGCTACCGTCGCAATGTCCCGAGCATCTACAAAGCGGATCAACACGTTTCCTCCATGAAAGTAGAATGCATTTTGGTTTTTTATTGTGTAACTAAAATAGGTTACAAAATTTTACATAAATGTAGTTGGACGTAAAAAGGTATACGGTACTTTAGATTCTTCTATAATTTTTTCTTCTTGCCTGTAACCTTCCCATTGCATACCCTGGTTGAGCATCAGCATTCATCACTGATAATTTCACTATATGCTTTATACCATTTCTTTTAGCCTCTTCTACAAAATTAGAAATATTGTCTGAGAAGCTGACTGAAGGTATCGTTACT
>DATEOO010000467.1:0-2273 GCA_035274085.1 Candidatus Nitrosocosmicus sp. | reverse complement strand
TTTTACTGATGATGGCAAGATTGAGATAGGGCTTTCATGGACACCTTCCTCCATAACGACAAATGTACCCATAAATTTCATAATGGATTTTTTCGAATATCCACAAAACACTAGAATGCATTTATGGCCATATAATTTTGTAGTTTTACAAAACAATACCGAAATCTATAGAACTTCTGATATTGCACAAGTTGGTTCTTCCTCTCAGACTTTTGCATTCAATTCAACTGGATCAACCATTATTAAGATTGAAAGTGCCGACAATAAAAGTTCATTTGTACAGTTTGGCACATTTGTTTATGAAAATCCCTATAATACAACTAGTGAATTCCAGAATGTATCAAATTCCTTCACACTGTTGTCTCCATTAACCCTTGTATATATAGTATATGCAATTATCATAATTTTACCAATTTCAGTGGCTGTAATTATAATTTTATACAAGAAGAAAAAAATCTGATTCCAAATGACTGCTCTACTCTTATCTTTTCTAAAAATAAGAAAAAGACATTGCTGTTAGATTATAAAGTGCCTACAGCATCAATTCTTCATTTCGACCAAGACTATAGTAAAAGTTGAATACATATTCGAAGGTAAAACCCGTTAAACGGATGACGAATAAATTATTATAGTATCAGGTTATCTAAAAAGAATGATTTGGTTTTGAGTAATAAAACTAAGTTGCCCATCTTATTTGCATGTCCGCATCATGGGATAAAGAGGCTGGATAGACAGAGTATACGAGTCAAAGAACACCTACCTGATTCATGCAAGAAAGATCCGGGGCAAAAATTTAGCAATGATAATGACTTGTTTACTCGACAGCTGACTGCAAGTATTGTAAACAATATACAAAGCAAAATTGGAAAAAAACCGTATGATCAGGTAGCAGAATTTCACAGAAAGTATGTTGATTACAATAGATGTGAGGAATGTGCGTTCGAACTATTGAGCGTTTTAGCCAAGCAAGCATATACAGAGTATCACAATGGCATTTTACAAATAATTGAAGAAATGGTTCCAAAAAAGGGGAATAGCTTGGCATTTCTATTCGATATACATGGCACAGATCGAGAATCTATACAAGTTGGAGATCAAAATTTTCCTTTTCAGGTGCTGATTGGAACTGATAAACGAAAGTCTATTCAAGCACTGACAGATATTGATCCAAATGCTTGGTGGCAAAAGGGTAAGGGTCTAATACCACGGCTGCAGGAAAAAAACATAACAATATTTCCTCCCGATAAAGATCTAGAAAAGCAGAATCATATACTTGATGGTGGTTACACAATACAAAAGTATGGTAGTTCTCGATTCAAAAAAAGATTAGCAGCAATTCAAATCGAAGTCATTTATGAAATACGGGCAGATAGTGATAAGCGTCAAAAACTAGCTAAAGATTTAGCTGATTGCATTTATGAGTTTACCCTTCCATTTCTATCCCATACTTAAAAATTAAAACTTCTTGACAATAACTAGAAGCTGATCAAAATGTGACTATAGAAACTAAAAGATAAACTACTATCATAAGTTATAAAAAAATATAATTTTTGTCAATTGCATCTAGCAGTTAGTGTTAAATATTGACTAAACACTGGTTTGACATTCTTCCAATTATCCACTACTATATTTATTGCACCATCGTCTATTAGTTTGGTATTGTCTGTAGCATTCCTAAAGCCAATATATCCTAAATGATTATCTCCTCTGCTAATAATGTCACCTTTAGAGAATGTAAAATCTACTTTTTGATCTCCATCTGCATCGCATATAGGGGCGATTTCGTTTTCTACATCTAATTCTTTATAATTTTGAGGTAGCGATGATGTTATAGGATATGGAAGAATCTGGTACCCATTTTGTCCAAGGGCCCAATCTCCATACTCATATGATGGATAAATTTGCATGAATGCCTTTGGTTCTAGATAGTTGTCATTTGGACTATAGAGGTTGTAAAAATCGGTTACCCCTTGTTCTATTGCATTTCCATAAGCAATTGTTTTTCCAGTCCAGAGGTTTGTCCAATCGACAGTGATATCAGAAATATTTTTTGATACCTCTTCATTATCCACAGCAGCTCCTAATAGGTGAACTGAAGTTAAAGTATAATTATTATTGTTCCAAATATCATTTTTGTGTAAACTTTCAAGACCACTAAGAATTACTCTCGCTCCTAAAGAATGACTAATAAGCCTAATTTTGCTCTCTTTGTTTTCATGATTGCATTTGTCTGCATAATCAATAATAAACTGTGCAAGTTTGGGGCCATTATC
>DATEOO010000466.1:0-2756 GCA_035274085.1 Candidatus Nitrosocosmicus sp. | reverse complement strand
CAGTCAGTAGAGATACTGGAGACATAACATGACAATAGATTTACTCATCTAGATCAGATAGAAGATTTAGAATGATATCTATAAATGGAAATAATATGTATAAATGTAGTTGTAATTTTATTTTACCTAACTTCAGATCTAGAAAAGTATTTAAGAAAACTATCATAAGTGTCTAGGATAAATATTTTACAATTTTGGTACAATATTACTTAGCGGATTCGGATAAAAGTAATTACGAGGTAGGACTCCGTAAATTGCTAGAATATTATATTCTCAATCTATTTTGGTATAGATATTTACAGATACTTGCCTCCTAAGGTTTAGAATCTTATTTTGAACATGATTCTAAAATATTTTAACAAAGATATTTTTAGTTAGATGATTGGATAAATAGCTGGAAATGAGAAAAGAGGCTTTTAGTTTCTCATCCGTTTTAAATAAGTATATGACCATCTAGTCCAAATGGGCTCTTAACATCCATGCCATTTTTTCATGAATTTCCATTAATCCTATTAAAAAATCATTGGTCCCCATATCATGATATTCCTCGCATTTATCAGCACTTTTTCGTAGATACTTAATAGTACTTTCATGATCAGCCAATAGATTTGATATCATTTTTAAATCAGTTGGATATTCACGAGGTTCTTCTTTCAAACTGGTAATATGCATGAATTCGTTCATCGTAGCAACAGTGGCCCCTCCCAATTGTCTGGTTCGTTCAGCAATTTCGTCAATCATTTCGTCTAATTTTTCATATTGCTGCTGAAAAAATTCATGACGCTCTTTGAAATCTTTGCCAACTACATTCCAATGATAATTACGTGTCTTTGTAAATAGCAAGTATTCGTCTGCTAACAAAATATTAAGGATTTCTACAACTCCTTTCCTATTTTCTGCTTCGATTCCTATATCTACATCCTCTTTCATTTCATTGACTTGTTTTTCTAACATGAGTTATCAATATAAAATAAAGTTTTTAAACCTAATACAAATTATTCACCCAGAAGATTTCCTTTGGATGCAGACAATCGAGATAAAGTATTTTTAATCTTATTATCTAGTTAAATTAATCACTTGTGCCAAAGAACCAAAAAATAAGAGTACCGATAATAGAAAAAATTTGATAATAGCTACAATTAAGATTTAGAGCATTTATTTGACTTCGAGTATTCTTTCAGATACTGTTTTATAAATTCATTAGTAAAATTAGACTGTATGAAGATAGTATTACTCGCAGGTGGCAGAGGCTCTAGAGCAAAACCATTCAGCGATTATAGTCCAAAGGCGTTGATTCCCGTTAATGGAAAGCCCTTAATTGACTACATAATAAGATATGTTTCTAAATTCTCACATATTACAGAAATCTTAATAGTTTGTGAATTTGACGCTCATGGAAAACAAATCATTAGTTACCTGGAGGGTAAAGAACATATCATTGGCAAGAAGATTATTTTTATTGAAGATAGAAAGAAGGGAACTGGAGGTGCACTGCTTGAGTGCATAAGCAGTTTGGAGAATGAGGCATTCTTTATGGTTTGGTATGCGGATAACTTGTGTGCTCTGGATATAAACAGTCTAGTTAAAGAATACATTGAGATAAGTCTCGAATCAGATGGAATGATAGGATTCTTAATAGCTAGGTCACACCGTAAAGAAGAAACTGGCAGGTTGGTCCTGGATAAAAAATATAGCAAAAATACGTACCGGATTAAGGAATTTAGTGAAAAACCCATTGTTAAGCTTGAACATCCGGAAGCAGCAGGGATTTACATTTTCAACAACAGAATCATGAGTTTTTTAAAAATGAAATCAAATGAGAATGAAGGGAAGGCTTTTGATCTATCTTCAGATATATTATCAAAAATAAGAATTAACGATAATAATAGTATGTATTGCTACGATGTATATTCTAGTGAAACAGAGTGGATAGATATAGAATCACCTAGCTACCTAGATAGAAACAAAACGGTAGTGGATAGAGTTATCTCGCAAATGGAAGCATCGAATCATAATTGATTGTAATATCAATTGTCAATTAAGTTGTCAATGAAATCGTTGATTTAGAGCTGATCAACAGATACGAGGTATTTACTATTTAGGAAACCAAAATATCGTTACTTATGAAATACACAATAGACATTTTTCTTTCGCTATTAGGAAATTCATCATAATTAGTCAAGGCTCAAATGTCATTACATTAAATGAGTCATTAAATAAAAAGATAGTAAATACAATCGATTAAACCGTTTAAGCAATAACGATAGTGAATCCCACTGAGGAGAAAAAGGGATGGCTTATGTCCAAACAACAACATTCCTGTCATTATTATCTCAAGTTCTACTGGCGTCATTATTACGGTTGTAGCAAATATTATTTAGTTGTAAAGATCATGGTAAAGGCCTCACATTGACATTCTAATAAAAATTTTCTGCATTCAAATGGTTGTAGATAAGAGATTGCATTAAGTAGTAAATATTTTGCCAGATCCCATCAAACCCTGCCTAATTTTAACATCCTTAACAGATTAATTCTTGCGTTGTTGATAGAGATCTAATTAACAAAAAATCCAGTAGGTCCACCACTCTTAAATGAACTGAGTATTGAATTCCACTTGTACAAACTTGTGGTGTTTGTTTCTATTTTTTTGCAATCTCCCTAACAATAGAGTCATTATTGCAAACATTGGAAATTGAAGCATCACCGACAGGATCTCGTACACATTATGTCTATGATAGTGCTGGAATCATAAACGA
>DATEOO010000465.1:0-3347 GCA_035274085.1 Candidatus Nitrosocosmicus sp. | reverse complement strand
GCGTAATAGCTAGTGGAGCAAGCGCAAACAATAATGTTTTTGCTCAATCAGATGAAGTGCAGGCAACAATTGTACCGGGTGCATCTACTCTGACCGATACGGCATATAGTCCAAATCCTATTCAAGCTAAAGTTGGTCAAGAAGTAAAGTGGACAAACGAAGATTCTGCAATGCATACAGTAACATCTGGAACTGTCGGTGCAGCAGATGCAGGAAAGGCATTTGATTCAGGCCTCCAAGGTCCAAACGCACTCACTGCCAAGGGAAAAACCTTTGAGCATAAATTTGATGCAGCAGGAGAATTTCCCTACCATTGTACCTTACATCCAGCTATGGTTGGTAAGGTAGTAGTGAGTTAAAAACTCAAACACTTTTTTTCCTTTTTATTTTTGAAAATCAATCCTATTTCGCTCCTTAAGCTACTTAAAGAATTTAATTCAGATACAAATAAAATTAGGATTAAAAATAGTTTTTCTACTCCAGATTTTTTAGATTTTTTGTCTGCAAGGGGGTTAGTGATAACAAAAGACAACCAAATGACTGCCTCTTCCTATAATAAAATCATAGTTGCGGTAGCTGCAGTTGAATGTGGAGCAGATGTTTTGACAGTTTGTAAATTAATTGACTGGAGAGATTTTGAAATATTTGCCTCTGAGATAATGACGTTTCATGACTACAGGGTATACAAAAACTATCGCATAAAGAATCCTACTCGACAAATTGATGTAGTAGGTATAAGATTACAAAATGCATTAATTGTAGATTGTAAGCACTGGAAGAGAAATACTTACAGCGAATTGGTAGCCGCAGTAGATAAACAGAAAGAACGAGGTAGGCTGTTTAAGGAAAAGAATGGATCATTTAAAGTTAAATATTCTTATCCAATGGTTATTACTTTTTTGCCTTGTGAATTTCGTTGTCTAAATCAAGTCCCTGTCGTTCCAATAAACTCTTTCAATTCATTCTTAATCGACTTTGATAATTATAAGCAAAATTTTTTCAGGATCTGAAAGAAATCATTTCATATTTTCTGCAGTTAACAGAAGCTCATTGGCCATTCTCAAGACCCTTTTGCTGTTTTCGAATGAGAGTTTTTGTAGTGCCTGATCAAAAGTTTGCCATTCAAAATTTATATGTTCAAATGAGAGGACAACTTTCTTTGATTTAGTTTCTGCCAAATAATAAATAACAGCTTTATTTACTAATTTTGATTTTTTTCTATATTTGTATGAAATTTGTTGTCTGAACCCTTCGATTATCTGGATATCTTTAATTCCAGTTTCCTCTGACACTTCTCTAAATACTGTATCTACTTCTGTCTCCCCTCTTTCCATATTGCCCTTGGGAAAATCCCAATGTCCATAATTATAATTGAGGATCAAATACATTATTTCGGAATTTTCGTCAACAAAATATAATACAGCCCCGGCCGAAATTTCATCATACATTGCCTTGAATGAATTTAACAATTATAAAAGCGTGTTCATAGAGATTCGGGTTCCCCACATCTAACGAAAAAGTATTAGCAATCCTGCTTTGTTAAAATATCAAATATTTGCAGTTTAAGGATTAAATCCATTGAAAATAATCCTCCCAATCCAGATCAACACGAGAATATTTTGATGACATGGTAACAGGGACCTTCATTTGATTATTTTATCATAAATGATTGGTTTAGATTGTGTCCTTGTTGAATAAATGCGGATAACTTCCAAAGCTAGTCAATATTGTAACATCCTTTATTAATTTGATAATATTCTGAAGAGATGTAAATTATTAATGAATTTATACTCTTAATTAGACTCCGAAACGTATAGAGGCTTGATTTTATAACCGGTATTATCAAAAAAGGCTGTAAAGGATTAGAACAATAAAGTAAAAATGAAATCGCAACTTGTGTTATCATATATCCTGAAGGAGCACCATAGTAGTTGCAACAGTCCAAAATTACTATTCCTATATCCTTATCAGGATCAAATCTCAATCAAGAACGGAATTTTGAAATCCAAATTGTGATCTAATTCTGTTTCTAATTATTTTGTCTTTTAAATAAATATGAATTCTTGATTTTTTCTTTTAAATCGGATATAGGATCTATGGAGGTATTAGTAACCAATGACTTGTACTCGGCAATCTTCTTGATTCCATTTATAGAACGCAGTAACTCGATCATCTCATTCATAGAGTTTACGGGATTATGAGACTGTAAGCTTAGATTGAAACTTCTTGTAAGTATAAGCGCTCTTTTCTCTTCATTAATGTTAATATCAATTAACAACTCCTCTAATTCATTAAAAGGTTTGATCAATTGATCAATGATTTTAATAATTTTAAAATCTTCTTTGTCTAGATTAAATATGTCCGACAGGTTTTCATCGTATTCATTATATGTTGGTATACCAGCTTGAATGAGAATATCGAATTTTTTTTGATAGTTATAGTATTTGTTATGTGACTTGTACGAAGTTCTGTTATTAATATCATTGCTGACTATATCACATGCAGCACCATGGATTAACTTAGTATGACGTGTTGCATTCCATCTACGCCCAAATTTTTGTTCACATTCTTCACATTTGTAAAATTTCTTTTTCATAGATGTAAATACAATACACAAATTAAAAGAGTTACTCTGAGTAACTTTTTAAAGATATTTTGGACCCTATTCTAATTTCAATTTTGAATTAATATCTTCAAAAATTTTGCAAACATGAGTCCTAATAATTCCTTGTATGTTAACTCAACATTTGACTTTTGCAGCAAACAAGTAGTATACACCATATGATGATCTTGATAGCCTAGTCATATCAACATACTAGTTTAACCTAGACCTAGAAACTCTTTTTGTTGTATTTTCTTTTTTGCAACTAGTTTTTGTCTATAATACCGTTTAACTCAGCCAACGGACATACAAATCGATTCAAGATACAGCCAAGGCTGATAGATGTGACAACTGAAAGATCGTAGATGTCTTGGGTGAAAAGTATAGGACTCTATTTGGCTAGCGGCGATCCCCTTTAATAATCCCATGAAAGGTGCGGAGCCATCTAATTGTAACATTCTAAAGGAGAAAGAAATCTTGCGATAATTAAAAATGATTGATAAATGATCAAGGTATCTATTTAGAAGCAATTGAGCATATTCGCAGATAGATGAAAGTACTATATTCTCTATACGACTCTAAACAGGACACCTGAATCGGCTCTGTTTGGTTAACGATAAACCTATAGCTTGAAGATGTTCTATCTCTTTTGTGATTAGCAGAAACAGAACACCTTCAAAATATGTGTATTATGGCTTACATTTGTACTTTTCAGGATTGTCATTTGGGAAGGCATCTGAACGAT
>DATEOO010000464.1:0-3181 GCA_035274085.1 Candidatus Nitrosocosmicus sp. | reverse complement strand
TCCATTTTTACATCGCTAGCGGTTGCGTTAGATATCTGATGCATGTGAGGAGCTGATCCATTTTTCATTACCATATCAAAGGTTGAATGAAAACCAGAATCAGAAAGGTTTGATGGATTATAATAACCCATCCAATGGCCTGCCAAAATCCAATCATTATTTATGCTTGCAATAGGACCATAGCCGAATTTATAATCGGTGATAGATCCTGACAGTGCGTGTGCATTTGTGCCTGTTAGAGATAATAGTGTTCCAGCAATTACAAAAGCGCTTAAAATTCTAAAAAAGTTAGTGTACGTAAACACATGAATATTTTATAGTACTCCATCATTTAAGTTTTAAATAATATTTTTAGCATGGCAAATTACAAGGGCATCAAATCAGCTATCCCCATAAAAACGGGTATTAATATCAAGTATTGATCTGGCATCTTGCAAGATAATATTAAAAAGTATTAAGTATAGAATGTGTTTATTATAAAGATTAATACATTTTGCATTTTGTGAATTGGCAGAGAAATATCATAATATCAAAGATTGATGGTGAAACGGTTGTAATTAAAAGGAATAAGACAATAAAAAGCATCAATGAATATCTTTTAGTTTTCATCTTTACATTTATTTCACTTGTCCTACTGCATCCAACCCCACCGTTTAAGATGGGAAATTCTATTCTACTTAACGAAGGCCCCTTATCTCGACAGAAATTGAAGGACCTAGGAATTCATACACCTAGATTAATAGAAATAAACAAGGACGTCATTATTGAAGAATATATCGAGGGCGGCAATCTCTATGAATATCTTCAACAGAGCAATGACTTGGAAATTGTTTACAAGGTGGGCATAATAACCAGGACACTGCACAATAGTGGATATTGCTTTATCGACAATAAAGCTCAAAACTATTTAGTAAAGGATCTCGAAATAATAAGAACTGACTTGGGATTGATACAAGATCAGGTTTCGGAGTATTTAAAAAGCCTGGATATAGGTATTTTCTTAGCTAGTCTACTGGACATGGAGAATGAAAAATACAAGATTATAGAAAAATCGTTCTTAGATGGATACAAAAACAGTACAAATGATAAACTGCCATATCTATCGGTGATAGTAAGAAATATTGCTGCCCTCGTGCTAGTATCGAATCATTCTAATCTAGTAAAGAATCTATTAAAAAAAACAGATATCAAATAAAGCTATATTGGTGGCAATTCCACCTTTTTATCAAAACCGCCTGAACCAAATTTGCAATAAAAGCACTTATCGGACATCATATAGGGAATTTGCTGAATTACGACAGCGCCCAATTTCAGTGCGATCTTGGTAATTATTCGATATTTTAAAGGCATGGCGGGAATAACCTCTTTAAAATAAACATTATAATGGTCTGGACAGAATTTTAGTGTGACATTTGAAGTAGGTTTTTTATCAGTATCAACATTTTTACTATTTGTATTTAAAGTCTTGGCAACATTAATTTGCTCTCTAATATACTCATGCTTGGGGCAAGGACAGTCTTTTCCTCCTGGATGTTTATAAGCGGGAGTATTTTTCCAATCAAATCCTGGAAAATCTTTATCAAAATCATCCATTATTACTCATTAGTTAATCCACAAGATAGAATATAAATATATGTTTGTGGTAAAATCACAATTATTTGAAAAATGTTGATTGCTACATGCAAATCCAGATAATTGTAGAGCAGTGATTATTTGACAATTACTCACCGGTGTTTACCAGAGTTAATCGTCATTCTGGCAAAAGAAAAGACACCGCTATAAAACTAATTTATAATAGCAAGATCCTGACTTTTAACTTTGAAAATATGAATTCTTATTAATTTGAGAATGAGATACATGGGGAAAATCAGAAAAAATATATCTTTCCATATATTAAAAGGTTGTAAGCGGCGTGGTTCAAGAACAGAACAGTGGAAATCAGGCTACAGCTCCTTCTGCTGCAGCCTCAGGATCTGCGACAAAAAAAGACAATAGATCAGAAAATTCAATAGATTCAAATCAAAAAACTCTGTTAGATTTCAAAAAATCGTTGATAGAAGAGCAAAAAGTAGGAGAATCCCAGATTGAGAAAATCAATGAAAGTATTGAAGAGACAAAAAAAATAATTGACGAAGAGAGAGTAAAGTTAGAAGCTGAAAGGTTAAAACTTAAACAGATTAATGAAGTAAAAGATGCAGATTACGCAAAATTTACAGAGTTAAAGACTAGCTTGATTGAAGAAAGAAAAAGAATGAAAACCTTAGATACCAAAGCATCCAGCGGTGGAGGTCAAAGGTCCAGAAGAGACAGATATAGTTTATCAAATTTGACAAAGGCACTGGAACAAATAGAGAAAGATATTCAAACAAAGAAGCTATCAAAGGATGAAGAAAGACGGTTGGTCTTAAAATCAAAGGAGATAGCTACCAGGTTACATGCACTAAAAGTTATTCACAAGAAGGAGGATACTTACAAATCACTGGCAACAAAATTTGATGACATTAAAGGAAAAATGAATGATATATTTGACCAAAAAGCAGATGTAGGAAAAGTAATTGGCAAAATAAAGTCAAATTTGGACGAATTATTGAATAAAAGAGAAGAACTTTATGAAGAGAGACGAGGGGTGATACACAGGGTTAGAGAGGCCGGTGCAAAGATAGAGATGGTAGATACTCAACTTAATGCCATAGAGTTTAAGAAAAATAGAATTCAACATTCTTCGGAGAGACAAAGACGTTATAGTCCAGAAAGAAAGGTCAGACACGAGATACCTCAAGATAAGATGCGCAAGAACAGAGAAAATCAGGAATTATGGAATTCCTTAAAAGAGGTCGCCATGAAGAAAATGTCGAGCGGAGAAAAACTCACTTTCGATGAAATGAAATTGATTTATGCTGAAGAATCTGACTAAGGTAATTTAGTCAAGGTAAATCATTTTAATTTTTTATTCAAGTATAGTTAAAAGCTATGGAAGTAGTGGATGTTTTTTTGGAATGGTTTAATATGTTATTTTTGAATTATTGTTTTTATTCATTATGTTAATATTTTTAAATGTTTGATTTTTGATAAAATTCGTAGGATCAATTACAAAAGAAGCAGAAAATATCAGCGACCCTACGATTTCAAACATTCTGCTTTTGTAGTGAATGAAGTTATTATACGCTATTTTCGATTCGAG
>DATEOO010000463.1:0-3749 GCA_035274085.1 Candidatus Nitrosocosmicus sp. | reverse complement strand
TTAAAGTTTCCTTCATAGATTCTTTAAAGTCAGTAACTCCAGTAACCAGTTCTCCGCTATGCCATACGATATCCTCGGAAAATAACTCATCAATTTCATCCAATTCCCCCTTATTGCAGACATTTTCTATAAATCTTGTTACGGTATTCAAATTTTCAGTTTCAGACATTATATTGTCTAAATATTTGTTGCATTTAACGTTTATGATGTTCAGTAATTCCAAGTGCTATCTTAAAAAACTCTAAAAAAACCATAATATTTAATATCTTTAATTTTTGACAAAAAAATGGTGAATTTTCTCTTCTTTTTATACTGAATTCAAAAAGCCTATGGTTAAATCATCTTAGAACAAGCTTTTGTTATTACTAGAGAGGGGGTGTTAAGGTATGACCATACACATCTCATATCTTATTCTATGCTCTCAAAATACCTACTTAAAATAACTAGATTAGTTTAGAAAATGTCAGTTTTAACTGCTCACATTCCTTGCCTGCATCTTCATAACCTTGTTGAAGCGGTAAAATTACAACTACAATGCTATACATACCTTGAGCATTGATAATTGCATATAACTTGCTCTTCTTTCATAAAAAAATAGTAAAGTCAATCAAAATTATACGTGGCAAAGGAGACTTCATGGGCCATTTCGCTTATCTTTTTGGGCACATTTTCCATATCCAGTTGATTAATTTTTCCCTTGCCAATTATCAGGTAATTATACTGATACTCCTTTGAGGGTTGCCAATACAATAATTGATTTTCTTTGTCCCATACGATATCTTTGCTAGCGGTGGCCCATACAGTAAATTCTGGAGAATAATGTGCCTCAAATGGTATAAAAACAGCGGAAGGCTCTTGGGCAATTACTTTTCCTTCTAAAATAATGGCCGCATACTTTGAATCAATGTCAAAAAATACAAAGTATGGCTTTGCTGAACTCCTCATAGGATATGGACGCGCTACTACGTCCATATTCCTTGGAGTTCTTCCTGGCCCTAGCAATGAGTAGTTTTCTAAGTTCCAATTGTCTTTCATGTCTTCTGTATTATAAAGATCATAATTCCAGATGGTCGAATTTAGCAAATTTGCATCTATCTGATCATATTGCAAGTTTAGATATTCCCTTACTTGTTCTCCTTCTTGAAATGCTCCAAATTCTGTTATGAAGGGTACAAATTTTCGTTCGATGGCCGCATTATGAAGCTGACGGAACATTTCAGGAAATTGTTTCTTATAAGTATACATACTTTCAGGAATTTTTACAAAAGACGCCGCCACTGCCATCGGATCATAAAAATGAAACGACAATACACCATTAGAATCAAAATCAGAAATCGATGATGAATCCTTCGGAAGATATGTAACCAATTTCATTTCTACTGCTTTCTTGTCAGCCATCACTTTTTTTATAAAGTTCATGTTAAATGATTGTTTAATCTCAAGTGGTGCTGCGCCATAGGCCATAGGCGACCCTTCAGCAGGAAAAGTCCAGTCTACCCTAGGCTCAATAAATATGAAAAGATTCTTGTCCACTTTCCTGATATTGGAATTTACATTTCTATAAAAATCCATTAAATACTTTACTTCAAATTCTTCCTTAGGTATCAATCCCGGATGAGGTTCATTAAAAGGCTCAACACCCAAGATAGCAGGATGAGTTGTTCCATTGTTTAACGATTGTAAAAATTTGACAGTTAGCTCAATTGTTTTTTCAAGGTGTGTACGAACCGGATAGTGTACCAGACCTTCATCTGTATTTGTCAAGTCATTTTCCCAGAAGGATTTGAAAGTATGCTTTAATGATTTATTTATCATATATTTAACTTGCCACTTCTTGTCAGGAGGTGGTGGGATCTGAGCAGGGGTTGGTTTAGGAAATTCTTGATCAACTGCTATCGTCCAGTCAGGAAATCCATCTCCACCATATATTTCGTTTGCAATGTCTTGGTGAAAATCAAGGATAACGTAGATATTTCTTTTATAAAGCTCGTGAATTATCCTGTTTAAGAAAGATAGGTATTCTTTACCTTCTTCTGAGAGGTCATTTTGGTCTGGATTGGGCTTGGATTCTAAGGCTTTCCATGATACAAGAAGACGTGCGACATTAAAGCCACTAGCCTTAAGAAGGTCCAGCGCAGGTTTTACCACTTGAATTTCGCTATCTAAATCTAGCTTTGATAATTCCTTCACCTCAAGTGGTGAAATAGGAAGATAAGGAGGTAGTTTGCTCCTACTGCCAAAATTTACTCCTCGAAAAATCGTATACCTGCCATACTCATCTCTAAACCAAGAACCATCCTTCCAGAATCCTTTTACGTCTTTAGGCAAAGGCATAATGTCAACATCGTTGCTTTTTTCAGCTAAATGTAATTTATTAGAGTCAGCCTGATAATTAGATACTTCCTTTCTACCTCTAATTCCAGCCAAAATCACCTGTATTCCACTAACAGCTAGCGCTATTGCTGTCATTATGAGCAGTAGTGCTAACCCAAATTTTTCAGAAACAAGTACTAAGATAGATAATGAAGCTATAATTATCCCGGTTAACATGGATTCATAATCATAAGGCTCTTCCTTTTTCTTCTTTAGACTTTTTACTATCCTTATCACTCCATTTGCAAGCAAACCAAGTCCAAGAAATAAGATTAGGTATTTAGTGGCGAAGTACGGAAAGAAAAAACCGGAGCCAATATAAATAATGAGCCCAAGACCAATGCCTATATTGAGTAACCGAGAAGATCTTTTAACTCCTTTGGCCGTCAGTCCACTAACAAGTCTTTCGGCCCCAAGCATCATAAGCCCTATTCCGGCCAAGAACAGCCATATATATGCACCTGCTGCAGTAGTCGTTCCATAAAATACAACTACCACTGAAAGGATCAAACAAATGGTCCCCACGATAATCTGGAAAATCCAAAACACAGAATGTCTCAAGGCATGTGTTGGTCGGCTCATTTAGAAGGGGAGTACGATGCATCATAAATAGTTTTAGTACAATCAGAGCCTAGGATCATAACAAATGAGATGATTGACAAAGTGTTCTTTTTGCTTTCCTAGGAAAAAGAAAACGGCTTGATAACACACATTCTAATCTTATTTTACATTAGTTCTTTGTCTTACCAATAACAAGTTCAAGACTTATAAAGAAATTAGAGGGAAAGGGTCATGACAAGGGGACAAATGTATCCATTGTTATAAATTTAAAATTGTTGGGACACGATGTGATTTTAAGTCATAATTAAAAGACCATTTCTCTAATAATCTGGCTCTTAGTTATACTTCTCCAAAGTCAGGAATTATTTAGTCTCTTTGGCATTATCGGATCATCGGACAAATTCCTTTCCCTTTTTAATGGTTGTCAGCTGTTCAAAATTTGAAACTACGATCACTTAAACATCATACATATCTTAGACATAATAAAGATCAAGTGTCTTCCAAATAATATTTTATTGTTTGTTTAATGTTTGTCTAAATACATGAAACACCTTAATTTTCAACTTTTTTAAACTTGGAAACAAATATTTTTGTGAATACCTTAAAATACGTTGAGAATATTCAAGAATTTTGATCTAAACCTGTATTTTCTTTCTATCAAAAATATCAAAAAGTATATTAAAAATACTGAACAATATGCGAAACTACCGTGCAATCTAGGGCTTATACTTCTGCTCAACCAAGTTACGTTAATCTTTTAGTTATACGCTGTTTGAAATCTCCACTGTAAATTCTGAAAAATCTTGAATTTGCAA
>DATEOO010000462.1:0-10069 GCA_035274085.1 Candidatus Nitrosocosmicus sp. | reverse complement strand
TGATTCATGGGCCTCGTCTGGTATGAGAACCACTACATTATGAACAGTATCATCAAATTGTAGTGTTTTTTGGTTATATGCCTCCTCGACATTAAGTGTAGTTTGGTTGTTTGCAGAAGTCTCGTTGACAGCAAAAGCGGTGATTTCGTCTTCATTTAGGTTGCCAAAAACAAGGTATGATATGGCAAATGTAGACAAAAGGATCAGCGTTAAAGATATTGTTCTATTTCTATATGCTGCGACTTTATTTAACAACCTGGATGAATCAATATCAAATGGTTCTTTTTCTTTCATTTAACTATCAGTTAAATATTGTACAATAGCTGAATAATTAAGGAGTGTGGAACAGATAGCTAATGAAGACTTGTTAAAACCAATCCTAAATCATCATAGATAGAATGTGATAGATTTGATACTAGTCAGGTACGTTATACATGAATAGCTGGAAAAACTAAAATATGCACAGGATAAGTGTCCTTAGATGATATTTGATAGTATTCAAGCTTTTCCATTTGTAAAAACTTGAGATGCGATAATTAGGTGGATCCATAAACAATTCTACACTTTTAATTTCAAAAATAAGTGAAAAATTATTATAATATTTTTAGGCTCCAAATGGGATGTAATTCATTCCATCCATGGGGGTTGTCAGTGACCCATGCTCCGATTGCTTCAATTTGTTGGCCGTTTTTTGGAATTTGGACTTTGGTTGAGTTCTGATCACTAGATGTGATCTCCATTACAAGCATATTATTTACCTGTTGTTTGTTTGCTTGATTCAATAGTTTGGAATATGGTTGTGTTACAGCTAGATTGAATTGATAGTCTCCATCGTCTTCAGTTGTACTCTTCATGTCATGTACCACTCCAACTACTTTTTCGCAGGTGGAGAGAACAGTAAAACGCGCCTGTCTGTCAACTCCGTTGAGCACATTACCTTGTCTACAATGTGCAGCATCTTTATTTGTTTGAAATGCCACTTTTGGCCCAAAATAGTTGTAATATCCATATGCGCCAGCTCCAATTAATGCAATTGAGATTAAGGTTGACAACAAAACTTTTCTCAGTTTATTCAACGGGAATCGCAATTTCGATGCTAATATTTTATATTTATTCCTTCAGGAACAATTATCTAATAATGGATTCCTTTTGAAAATAATACTAACTATCATAAATGTGCTATATAGAATTATACCAGATTTTAAATAAGATAGATTGAATGATATGTCATTATCTACAAGATTGGCACAGAGATATGGAAAAGATAAGTATTGGGTATAGTCAATTAATAATATTATTCATAAAATTCTTTAATTAATGGATGAGCATTATTAATCATTCATAATAGGTTTGTCGCATATACATTGTAACATTTTCATAAATTTCCATTAAGATTAAAGTATTGTCTATATATTTTTTGTTTTATACTGTATGATTATATTTGACTCTAAATGCTCAACCATACAGTAGCCGGTTCATAGGCCAAATTGACAATTTATCTATCAAAGATATTACATTACCGAAGTGTTGTCTAAGAATGTCGTATTCTTACACGGATATACGAGATATATTAATTTCAATCAAAATAGATGGCCTCTTGCAGCCCATCATTGTGAGACCCAAAGATAATGGTTTGTTTGAAATTGTGGCAGGTTGCAGAAGATACCTTTCTTGTAAATCTCTAGGGTGGAAAAAGATTCCTTGTCATATCATGCACTTAAATGATAGGCAGGCATATGAAATATCTCTAATTGAGAACGTTAACCGAAACTCAATTACTCCTTTGGAGGAGGCAGCTGCTTTTAAAAATTATGTTTATGATAATGGATGGGGAAGCATTCAAGAATTGGCTAACAAAATGGGAACAAGTCCTAGTTATATATCCAAAAGAATTGCTCTTTTAGATTTACCCGCTGACATTCAAGACAAAATAGAAAAGATGATCCTACATCCAAGTTCTGCTGAAGAATTATTTCAGATTAAAAATCATGAAAAGCAATCAGAATTGGCAAACTTGATTTCGAAGCGACATTTATCTATCAAACAAATTCGAAGAAAGATAAATGAGGATCCATACTATTGTGAAAATTCTGAAAATATTGATGTAAGAAGTGAACTACAGTCATTTAATAAAACTGTTATTGCTTTGAGGATTGCTTTGAATAGAATTTCTGATATAATTGAGGAAGATGAAGGTAAAGACAATTTATTGATAAGTGAGATGTTATCATATAATGCTAGGGTTTTACGCGATCAAATAGATTATGTTCTGAGAACAAAGAAAAAGTATGCAAAAAATGTTTTCAAATACCGTTTAATGACTAAAAATTAGGTATCACAAAGACAAAATAACAATAATATAAAAAAACACTATTTACTTTTAGATATCTAACTATATAACCTAGTGGAGAGGAAGATAAATCTCCAATTAATTTTATCTAGCATTTTCATATAATCTAAATTTGAAATAATTATACAAACCAGTTTAAAAGAATTTTTATAAATATTTTTAGAATGATTCAAATACTTATTAATCAAAATAAGCGGTAATATCATAAACATCATTGTGATACCAGATATTACCATATAATTACTCGTATCCTAACAGAATATCTAGGAAAAAATGTTTGTAGGGATACAGATAATAAATGGTTAAATACGATTGAAAATCAATTGAAAATACAAAACAATCAGGCGTGAGTTTCTTTAAAAAATAACTGCTGCTATGCCTCTTCTTCAAAAGAAGGCTGCATGTCATTTCTGGATTGTATTTCTAATATGAATATAAATTCTTGATTTGTATCTTCAAACCAATAAATCATCAAATAATTAAGATTAGAAATACAAAAGGATAACTTCATTAAAAATTTCGGTACCGAAATTTCAGCCGATCTTGTATTTAGAATATTTTTGTTACTTTATTTCAAATAGACTCTATGCAATATAACATTTGTTACGAATGTGTCGTATTAATTTCTATATTTCTTTGGTTGAATATAATGAAACTTTTACTTGGTACCAATTTCTTTTTAAATGATCTTTTGAAATTATAAATAGTATGAGATCCGCAAGGATAATCAAACCGAAGGAACCGCTACAAGTTCAAGAATTAGATACTCCAAAACCAAAAGGCGAGGAGATACTCATAAAAGTTCATTCTAGTGGTGTTTGTCATAGTGATATCCATTTATGGGAAGGTGGTTATGAAGGAATAAATGGACAATTTATGAAGACTACTGATAGAGGTGTAAAATATCCATTGACACCTGGTCATGAAATTGCAGGTGTCATAGATACCATGGGTGAAAATGTCACGGGCTTTGACAAGGGAGACAAGGTAATACTTTATCCATGGATAGGAGAAGGTTTGTGTCCCGCCTGTAGAATGGGCGAAGAGAATTTGTGTGACAAACCCCGCTCTATAGGTGTTTTAACTGACGGTGGATACTCCGAGTTTGTACTAGTACCAAGCTACAGGTATCTAATAAAAATAGATGATAATTTAGATATTAATACAGCGGCAACATTGTCTTGCTCATCTCTAACTGCGTATAGTGCGGTAAAAAATGCTTGTTTAAAACCCTATGATTGTGTTGTTATCGTAGGAGCAGGAGGGTTAGGTCTAATGGCTATGCAATTAGCAAAAGCTGTTACAGGCGCTCAGGTAATTGCGGTGGATATAGACGAAGATAAATTAAAGACGGCCAAAAATGATGGGGGAGCGGACAAAACAATCAATTCATCACAAGTTGATCTGGTTAAAACAGTGAAGGACATGACATCTGGAATGGGGGCGGATGCGGTTATTGATTTTGTAAATGCATCAAAGACTGTAGAAAGTGACATGCAGTTTATAAGAAAAAGAGCAAGAGTTGTTCTAGTTGGACTATTTGGAGGTGAACTAAAATTAAACTTGGTTAACATGCCTACTAGAGCATATAGACTAATAGGGTCGTACACGGGGACTCTAAACGACCTAAATGAATTAGTATCGCTAGCAAAAAGAAAAATAATTAATCCTGTAATATCAAATCATTACAATCTTGATCAGGCCACCGAAGCATTAGAAGCTCTCAAACATGGTAAAGTACATGGTAGAAGCGTCATAAATCCCTAAAAGGAGTCATAAATATGTCTTTAGAAATAGAAACTATCAATCCATCAACTGGCGAGACTATTAATAATTATCAAAGCATAACCCTTCAAGAATTGGGATCCAAGATCAAAAGAGCTCACCTTGCATTTGAAGAGTGGAAAAAAAATCTTGATAACAGAATAGACCATTTTCACAATTTTGCACAACAATTAAGAAAGGACAAAGGGACTCTAGCCATGACTGCTACCAAAGAAATGGGAAAAGTGATAAAAGAATCCCGATCTGAAGTTGAAAAATGTGCCTGGGCCGTTGAATACTTTGCTGATAATGGTTCATCTTTCATTGCAAATGAGACAACAAATACAGATGCTAGAAAAACCTATATCAAGTTTAGTCCTTTAGGCGTTGTGGCAAGTATTATGCCCTGGAATTTTCCCTACTGGCAGGCCATAAGGTTTGCAGCCCCTTGTCTAATTGCAGGAAATACTACGGTGTTAAAACCTGCTAGCGCCACAATCCAGTGTGGTATTGAGATTGAAAATATTGCAAATAAAATAGGGTTACCAGAGGGAATATTTCAAACGATTATTGGAAGCTCTAGCATTGTTAAAGATCTTATTGATTCAGAATTTATTAATGCAGTAACATTCACAGGTAGTGTAAAAGTTGGATCTTTGATAGCTAGTCAGGCTACTTCTAAAATCAAGAAATGTGTTTTAGAACTGGGTGGAAGTGATCCCTTTATTGTTTGTAAGGATGCTGACATAGAGAAAGCTGCAATTGGTGCTGTGAAGGGGCGTTTTATAAACTGTGGTCAGAGTTGCATAGCTTCAAAGAGACTAATTGTCGTAGAAGACGTAAAAGATGAATTTCTAGAAAAGTTTGTTTCAAACACTGAAAGCCTTAGAATTGGAAATCCTGAATCTGACGACACTGATATTGGCCCTATGGTAAATTTCAAAGCTCTTGAAAAAATAGATTCACAAGTAAAGGATGCAGTAAAGGAGGGGGGAGAAATAATTCTAGGAGGAGAGAGAATCGATAAGGATGGTGGATATTTTTATCAGCCAACAATAATCAAAAACGTTACCTCAAAAATGCGACTAGCCCAAGATGAGGTCTTTGGACCAGTAGCACCTATTCTGACAGCGAAGGATGAAAATGAGGCATTAAAAATTGCAAACGATTCTGAATATGGTCTTGGAGCGTCAATTTGGACCGAAGATCTTGTCACTGCTGAAAAACTGGCTGAAAATATTCAAGCTGGTGTAGTTTCTGTAAATAATGTGGTTGCATCTGATCCTAGAGTTCCTTTCGGAGGTATTAAAAAAAGTGGATTTGGCAGGGAATTGTCCCGCTTTGGTATGCTTGAATTTGTTAATATAAAATCAGTTAGGCTATACGATCAGCTATATTCTGAACATCGTGTTGAATAAGACTATGAGATACTGATATGTCAGAAAAAAATAAGAAAAAAAATATCGTGATTCTGGGAGGTGGATTTGGAGGCATAGGGGTTTTAAAGAACCTTCAGAAAGAACTCGGTAATAAAGAAAATATACAAATAACATTGATTAGTAACAATAATTTTTTACTTTTTACTCCAATGCTTCCAGAAATAATATCGGGTACTATTGAAAGCCGTCATATAGTAACGCCAATCAGGTCGTTTTGTAAAAGTGCAAGGTTCTACGAAGCGACGGTAAAGACAATTGACTTGGAACAAAGACAAATTACTATTACTCATAGGATGGGAAAATATGTTACTGAATCTACAACAATCCATGAACATACGCTTGATTTTGACTATTTAGTTATAGCATTAGGAAGTGAGAATAATTTTTTCGGTAATTCAAACATTGAAAAATATGGGTTTACACTAAAAACGATTGGAGATGCAATTGTTCTGCGCAATCATATCATCAAAGTGTTAGAGCAAGCAGTAATTGAGCAGTCAGATCCGGGCTTAAGAAAAGCCCTCTTGACCTTTGTTGTAGTTGGTGGTGGCTTTAGTGGAATCGAAGCCGTGGGGGCAATTAATGACTTTGTACGTGAATCTGTCAAAAAATATTATCCAAATTTATACATGACTGACATAAGAATAGTTTTAGTTAGTGCGACAGATAAGATTTTAGAACAGATAGATGAAGGATTAGGTCGTTTTGCGTTGGAAAAATTAAAAGATGCAGGCGTCGAATTCATAATGAATTCAAAGGTTAAAGATGTTACAACAGATAGCGCTTTACTAGACAATAATGACTCTATTTCATGCTATTCTGTAGTATGGACAGCAGGCGTACAACCAAGTAAAATTATAAGTGACCTCAAATGTGAACATGATAAAAAACATAGAATTACTACGAATAGTTATTTAGAAGTAGATGGATTTGAAAATATTGTATATGCGCTAGGTGATTGTGCATCTATAATTAATCCCTATACTGGTAAACCTTATCCTCCTACTGCACAATATGCAATAAGACAAAGTGCGATTATATCCCATAATATCGTGTCAAACATAAAAAATCAACATAGAGGAAAAACTGATATGGATTTTAGAAAAAGGAAATTTGATTATAAAACCAAAGGGATGATGGCTGAAATTGGAAAAAGAACCGGAGTTGCAATTCTGTTTGGTAAAATCAAACTTCACGGGTTTTCTGCATGGTGGTTATGGCGCTCTTATTATTTGTTAAATCTACCTAGCTATAGAAAAAAACTAAAAGTTATGGGAGACTGGACCTTTGATTTGATTTTTAAACCAGATGTAAGTCAGATTAATTAAATGGTAAAGTGAATGCTAGCATGGCTAATCTATTTGATGAAGTTGACAATACGATGAAAACCAATAATGTGAATTTTGAAAGAGTACTTGTCTTACAAGGTGGTGGTTCATTGGGTGCATATGAATGCGGAGTTTTTAAATATCTCTACAAACATAAATTGGAATTTGATATTCTGGCAGGTTCTTCCATAGGAGCAGTAAATACATCTATAATAACCTCGGCCCAAAACGGTGGCGAAAATGTAGCCAAAGTACTTGAGGAATTTTGGTTAACTATTTCAGAGAATGTATCACCATATAAGGCTTTAATAACGCCATTGTTGTCTTCAGACAAGACCACAGCAATTTGGTCGTCAATGAATTCAATCTTATATGGCATACCTAAAGCATTTTTACCAAAATGGTTTATGCCCAACTCTGCTAACTATTATTTTCCTTTTGATTGGACCTATTTATATGACCCATCTCCTCTGAAAAAAACCTTAAAAGATTTTATAAATTTTGAGAACCTGAAAAAAGATCAAAATAATGCAAAAAAGGATGGAAAAAAAAGGGCTAGATTAATAATAACTGCCACTGATATTCAAAAAGGTGAACCAGTAGTATTTGATACTGCTTATCAAGACATTACTGTAGATCAGATTATTGCAAGTATTGGATATCCATTTTATGGTATCAGGTGGAGCGTGGCAAATGAGAGATATCTATGGGATGGTAGTTTGTTAACCAACACTCCATTAATGGAAGTATTTAAGGCCTCACCTATTAAGAACAAGAAATTGTTTATTGTAGATGTGTTTCCGAGAAAACAAAAAGAAATCCCTCAAAATATGTTGGAAGTTTGGCATAGAGCACGGGACATAATTTTCATGGATAAAACTGATAAAAATATAGAGATGCTCAAAATAAATGAAAGGTCTCTAAATTTATTGAAAAAGGTATATGAAATATTGAATTCAGAAGAAGCCAAGGTGGATGAGACAACACGAGAAAAGATTAAAAAATTAGATCATGAATATTTTGAGCTGACCCATAAATATGGCGCGGCGGTAACCGATGTAATTAGAGTAGGCAGAGAGGAGAAGGACTCTCATTATATGCTAGAAGATGCCGACTTTTCAAGGTACAGAATAAAAAAACTCATTTCAAAAGGGGAGAAGGATGCTGAATTAGTAATCACAAGAGGTATAAACCATGATTGACTTGCTTCAATTCAAATTCAATCACTATACCTCTTTGCTTATCAATAAAATAATAAGTTCACAGAATTGATAATAATGCGACTTTGTGATATTTGATATGGTTTTTGATGATTTTCCTTTCTGGCTTAGATTTGCACATTTTATCAATATAATATTTATAATATTACTAATTAGGAGTGGAATAGAAATTTTGAGTGCAATGCCCAAATTATACTGGAATGATCATGCCAGGCCTGGATCGGAATGGCTGAAATTTACTCGAAAAAAAATTCCACAAGACCGAATGTGGACATCACTTGAAGAAGAAGAATCCTTTTCGTCTTGGATCGCGTTACCTGGTCATAAAAATCTTGGAATAGGCCGTCACTGGCATTTTTTTTCGATTCTTTTCTGGGTTGCTAATGGTATAGCATACTACATTTTGCTTTTTACAAGTGATGAATGGCAACGACTTGTTCCCACATCTTTATCCATTATTCCAAATGCTTTCCATGATATGATGCTATATGCAAGCTTTCAATTTGATATTCCCGGTAACCCCTATGATTCAATACAACAACTAACATATTTTAGTGTGGTTTTCTTGCTGGGTCCATTTATGATTGCTACTGGCTCTGCAATGTCTCCTTCTATTGATGCTAGATTTCCATGGTATCCCAAGATATTTGGTGGCAGACAAGTAGCACGATCTCTACACTTTCTTGGGATGATTGGCTTTGTTTTATTTATTGTGGTACATGTAGCTATGGTTATACTTTCAAACTTTTCAGAAAATATGGGTAGTATTTTTTTGGGTCAAGCTACGAGCTTTGGGATAGCCACTGGTATATTTTTGCTTTTTGTTATTGTAGTTTTAATAGTTAATGTTTGGGCTACAGGTATTTCACTTAAAA
Organism: Candidatus Nitrosocosmicus sp.; assembly: GCA_035274085.1. Lineage (GTDB taxonomy): Archaea > Thermoproteota > Nitrososphaeria > Nitrososphaerales > Nitrososphaeraceae > Nitrosocosmicus. The sequence continues at coordinate 1,093 of DATEOO010000462.1, read as the reverse complement.
ATCCAAGACTAGTGCAGCGGAAACTTGGTGCCATAATTAGACCTATAATACAAGCTTTATTTGGTAAACTTGTTTCAAGACAACAGTTTTCAAGATCTGATGTAACGCCTTTTTTTAGAGTAAATGGTTATCCACCTGATACTAAAGAGTATGACAACTTGATGAGAAATAGTTTTTCTAATTGGGAACTAAAAGTCCGGGGATTGGTAGAAAAACCTCTTGAATTCTCACTTTTGGATTTGCACGCTTTAAAAAAAGAGATGCAGATTACCGAACATTCCTGCATTCAGGGATGGACAGCAATAGGAGAATGGGGTGGCGTTGCATTGAATTATATTCTGTCAAAATGCAAACCTCTGCCTAAAGCCAAATATGTAGTGTTTTACTCTTATCAATATACTAATGGCGAGCAATTTTATGAGACAATTCCATTAGAACTTGCTAAACATCCACAGACAATTCTTGCATACGAAATGAACGGCGAACCATTAGATATCCCTCATGGAGCTCCACTGCGATTGAGAGTTGAAACGCAGTTAGGATATAAAATGGTAAAATGGATAAAATCCATTGAATTTGTAGAGGATTATGAAAATATAGGTATGGGACAAGGAGGGCACCGGGAGGATCATATGTATTATGAATCCGGCGCAGGTATTTAGAACATAGAATATTATTATTTGAATAATATTATACTATGTTAAATTGGATATATCTACAATATGATCTACAAAAACAATATGCATTGTATACTAAAATATCATATTCAAATATAGATTTGACTTGATTTTTTGCTATACTTTGTATGAAGTTACTCATGTAATCACAATCCTTAATGCCGCTAAAGAAATTACACCTTTGAGATATTGTTAGAACTTATATCTAACTCTTGATTAATTGTTTTCAACGGTTGGAAAAAGAACCATTATTTTGATTATCTAATTACCATTGCTACTGCTCTATCAGCTTTTTTATTCGAGTTCCCACCAGCAAGATCTTTAAACATTGTGTGTTAAGAGGAGGAATTTCAATAATAGTCGAGTCTTCATACTGACTATAGCAAAATATGATTTAATAATTACTTATAGTGTGT
>DATEOO010000461.1:0-3198 GCA_035274085.1 Candidatus Nitrosocosmicus sp. | reverse complement strand
TAGATGAATCGCATCTCGGATAAATTAATCTTTCCAGAATTACAAAACTTTACATATACATATTGTTTTGCTGTTTAATGGACCAATAGACCTATATTCTTAAGTAATTCAAATTCAAAAATAAAAAAGGTAGAATAGACTTCTAATCAGAATCGAGATCGAATGCGGGAGCTGGAACAATTACCACTGGTTTACCAATAGCCTTAATCAGCGTATTTTGAATTTGGACCAGGTTTTGCTGTATGGCAGTTTCATTGTCGTCATTTAATGCTAAAATAGCATCATTTGTATAATTCAATAAACTTTCTTTCATCAGTAAATCAGAAGAACCGGTTTTAGAATTAGTTTGATTTGTCTGTGATTGTATTTGTGGTTCTGCTTGGTTAATATCTGCCTGGGCAAGTTGACTTACATTTTGGTTTGTTTGGTTACCAATGTTAGGAGCAGTGGTATTAGCAATAGTGGTATTGAAATTAGTAGGGGTATTTGCTACTGGTTGACCATAACCGCTATAGCTTGTTGTACTTAAAATCATCATCAAGCTTAGGGACATGATAACTGGAACAACTATTTTCATAAATGATTCCATCATCACTTCTAGGTCAACAATATTTATATAAATGATTAGAATATTGCCTATATCTTTATAATAAATATAAATACTATACAATATAACGTTATTGTTGCAGGTTCAGTATCAAAAAGATTGATAATGGTGTTTCAATAAAAATAATAGAGGTGTAGACTTGGCCAAAACATTATTAATTAACTCGATTTACTCAATTATAAATACGAGAATAATTAAACGACTTTCGTAGAAAACAGATTACCGCATAATCATATCAGATATTATCATTAGAAAAGCTTATTTTTAATGAATTTAGATAGTGAGGTTTAAAATATTATTGAATCGTAAAATTACACCCGGAATAGATTACAAGTTATTCGGATAGTCGTTATTGTGAATTTTCTAGAAATAGTAATCAATGTTTAGTCATGTTTTATTAGATATTTTTATAAATGAAAAATAGACTAAAAAATAGTTCTAGTTTGGATTAACTTGAGAGGACTAAATTCTCTCACTGTGTATTGTTTACTGATGCTAAAGCGTTGCTTTGATTTTCAGGCTCTACATACTGTTCTTCTTCCAATCCTTGACCTAGTGAGGTATTACCACCTGATAAGGATGTATTATTAGCCAACATTTCTTGATTTCCAGATGTTAAGTTCTTTAGTTCCTGTATGGATCCGACATCTTGTGACGTTTGGTTGCCTGAATTTGAGCTTGAAGCATTGCCATTGCCAGATGTTTGGTTGCCTGAATTTGAGCTTGAAGCATTGCCATTGCCAGATGTTTGGTTGCCTGAATTTGAGCTTGAAGCATTGCCATTGCCAGATGTTTGGTTACCACCCATCATTCCGGAGGTCAAGTTATTAAAGGCTTGACCAATCTGCTCTACGATATTTTGTGCATGTGCCACCTGAACTATTGGTATAAACAATACAGAAAGTAGCAATAATGATAGATATTTCATTAATGATTTTAATACATCATGATTTAAATAGTTGTACTCATTTACAAAATTCGAAAATGTCGATAAGATAATAATATATTTGAATTTATCAAAAAGTAGGTTTTTGTTATAGGTGTAGAAACTAGATATTTTTGTTAGAGTATACCAAACATACACACACTTTGAGACAAATTTCCGATAACAATATAAAATAAAGAGACTATTATCAAGACTGACGTACCAAAAAAGCAAATTACGCCTATCTATTCGGATACATTTTTTTGAGCAATTATTTTGGTGGGTTTTATTTTTATAATGCATTCTCCTTTGACGGCGTTTCTCTTGCCATATCTATCAGCATTTTCTTTTCCCATGTATCGTTCAGCTATGCGTCTGGTTAGACGCAAAAGTTTGTCATAACTAGGATCTTGATCTATTTCCGCGATTCCATTAAGTATAACAAAAGAAAAAGGAGGTTTTTGATCATCTACGCTAAGACACATTTTAGGATTAGATCTCAAATGTCTTGCCTTTACTGAATTATGAAAAGTTGTAAAAATAACTGTAAAATCCTTATCACTGCCACTATGGGAATCATGATCAACAACAAACCAAACTGGCGCAACATGAGGTATACCATCTAATGATGCTGTTGAAACTTTAGCGGTCATGGTACCAAGATTTAAAAAGTTCATGACTTCTTGAGGGCTCATTTCTGTCAAATCTCTTCACTAGCAGTATAGAGTTATCATTTAAAAACTTGAAATTAATTGAAAGTGAAATTTATCTGCCAAATACCCTTAAAGTATTCAACTAGAAAAAGAGTACACTGCTAATTTTAATTACCTTCCTTGATCCTTCAGGTTATTTAGGATTAGGCTGATCTCAACACAAGTAAGTTAAGATAGTCATTTAAATTTTTGTACAGTATAATTATATGTAATTATCTACAATAGTAACAATATAATAAATAATATCGAAATCAATTTTCATTACAAATTAAGAGCAAATATATATCTAAAAATAATACAGAAATGAGTATCAAAACTATGATATACCAAAATTTATCTATAGATTTAGATAATAATGAGTAACATAACAAAAAACTATAAGGTTGGACTATTCGCAATGTTCATTGCAGCAGCCCTAATAGGTTCAGTTGTAGCATTTGGCGATAACATGGCATATGCAGGTGGAAAACACAAAAAATCTAACGATGCAGAACAAGAAATCGAACAAGACCAAGAAAGCGCACAAAATGCACAATGTGTATCCGGTGAATTTACCTTAGCATCATGCAACAACTTGGGATTCATGTTCCAAAACAACGAAGGTAACTTAGCCTTAGGCCAAGAATAAACCTCCTCCTCTTTTTTTACTATTAGTTTAACTTTGTCTAAAACATCTCTTAAATTAATCAATCTAAAAAGAATATCTAATTGTGGCTTTTTTTGAATATTAAATACAGTAAGAAAATTTTCAAAAAACATTGGAGAGTCATCAGATCTAAAAAAACAAACTATTGTTTAGTCACTTCCTGTTATAAATTTGATTTATAATGACTCTCCAGATACTAAAAACAGAAATAAGGAGTTCGTATTATAAATAAAATATTTTTGGAGTCCATCCAAATCTTCGATTATGGATATTATCAATACAACCAGTGATGGTATCAGACTTCAAA
>DATEOO010000460.1:0-4448 GCA_035274085.1 Candidatus Nitrosocosmicus sp. | reverse complement strand
TTATTATAATTTTTCATAATATATTTTAGTATAAAGTTTACTATAAAAATTATTAGTATAATCTAGTGATTTGTAAATTAGAGTTGAAATAGATATAACAGGAAAAAATAATATTGTTACGAAAATCTATAACATTAATACTGTTAGTTAGATACTCTATAAATAGTTTTAAATATTGAGGCATCTTCTAATATATTGAAGAAAATTCGAGACTTAAAATTTTATTAGGTACGTTCTTATATTTTTGAATTACCATTAAGTAATACGATATCCAGGTTAGGATCTTTAAACCGTATAAAACAATCATGATTGAAAAAAAATTGTCTATAGTTTCCGCACAAGACATTATCGCTTACGTATACATCCAGTTATAGTCAAATATGATAGAGCCACTACATTGAGAACTATAACATTGTGACTTTTTGACAGTAGAAATAGTAAACTTCTAATAATCTTGATATGTGTTACTAATCGATCTTACCATGCATACTTGTATAGGAATAAAGAGAAAATGAACAGGATTAATTCAATTTGCGCTTATCCAACAAACAAATTCTCCAGTATCCATGATTGAGACTCCAATGTTTTCTAATTCCTTTAATCCAATATCATACACGCGTGATGTGCCATCTTTTATAAAAACAATCTTGAAATCTCTTTCACTTGCTTCATATATAGTGGTTCTGGGACAATTTGGAAAATTGCATCCACATATCACTAACGTATCTATACCCATTTTCCTTAAATGTTCTTCCAAATTGGTTTTATAAAATGCTCCCCATCTAGGTTTGTATAATACCCATTCGGCTTTTCCAATTTTTTGCATTTTACCTGATAGCAGTAGGCCAGGATTTAATTTTGTAGTTGAGGAAGGTTTGAGATCGTTTACTATTTCAGAACCATCTGTTCCTACTATAACCATTTGTTTTCCATCTTCAATGACTTTCTTGCGACATAAATCTACGTTCGAGCCGTCAGATTGATATAGCCTGATAACGTGAACAATGGGTTTACCTTTCTCTCTATATTTTTTTATAAGATTTTGGATTGGTCCTATAACTTCGACAGTACCCGGAATTTCTGCTGGTGCTCCATTCATAGAAAAATCTTTTTGAACATCAATAATTATTAGAGCCGAATTTGATTTATTGGGAACGGTATAATCGTTTTTAGTCATTGAAATACGCTTTTAATAATACTAAAGTAACCAGAATTATTAATTCATTTAGGATATATATCCCGGTTCCTTTCTATTTCTTATCTTGCAAGATCCTTGACATTGTGTAATTAATGATCTTAGATGATCTTTTTGACCTAATTTTTGGTGGGTTTAATATGAGTCCTATACTACTTTTAAATCGAACAAATACAAGACTGTTTTTCTATGAGTTTTGCTGCCGCCATCAAACTGTTGCAAAGTCAAAGTTATTTTGTCTGAAAATTTTTAGATCAAAAATTGAACATATGCAGTCTTCTTAATTATAATATTCATTTAGGACCCAAAGAGTTGCCTTCTCCATGTAGTCCGATGCTCGGGTTCGATTGTATCTAGACCCTTCCTTCTTTATACTCAACGGTTATTCTGTGTGATTAAGTTCCGCATGGTATAAGGGTTCAGGGTATGTCAAACAAATTTAACTTTGTTTTAACCTGAATATATGATAGTTAAGGAAAGTTTGATTTTATGGATAGACATTGGGATAGGCAAGGTATTTTCTTTTTTTATATATAGAAAAAATAAATGATGTATCGGTTTTGACAATCAGTGAAATTTAACTTTATGGCTTATTTTTCTTCCAAGTTTTCAGGCGTATCTGGAAGTATATCCTTTGCTGAATCCTGTGAAATCTTCTTTCTGGGTTTCTTTGACAAATCCTTAGGTTCAAAAACAGAGCCCATGATTATATTTGTACTAAATAATATTAAACACTAGCTTTTTCGTAGTCATCTAATTGTAAATCACTTCTCTTAGCTAGTATATCATTCTATAAGGAATGAAAAACTCTTGGTCGCTTGTTTTTCCTGAGTGTCACCATTTTGTACATCATAGTTAAAAGTAATCTTTGCGTTGACATTGCCCTGACTTAGCGCTCTTAATATCTCATATCCTTTTCCTTCGACCGTAGCGGACTGATTAGCATTTAATGTATCAGTAGATATAGCTTGACAAGCAATTGCATTATAAACATATACATTATTATCAAATTGAATGTCTAGGGGTGATCCACCACACATGTCTCCTCTATATGTAATTGGCATGTTTAGATTATTTGTTACTTTTACTTGTACTTTAAATTCATCTTGTGACCTAACTTTTTGAGGTATCGTGTTGAAATTAGAAATAGTTATTCCATCAACACTCGTACTCATGCAGCCTTTATCCTCTCCAGGTGTACAACATGGAGGAGCATTTGGATTTATTCCACAGTTCTCTGTTGATGGGCGATCAAGAATTTTTCCGACAGCAGTTTTTTTCTCATCATTATTATTAGATAATGCATCGATTGGGAAGTCATTTTGTTTTTGCAAATCGTTATTAGTTTCAGTTTCAGTTTCATTTCCTTGAGCAAATACCAAAACTGATCTGTCTGTATCAACGGCCATTATATTAGAGGACAATATCAACGAGAACATTAATGAGCACATAATAGCCAATGTTAGAAAACTTGTTTTTCTGTAGTTTGTATTTGTATTTGTATTATTTGATGTGCTATCTATTGGATTCCAATTCATATGGTAAATTAAATCGGTAATTATATAACCATTGCCAAAACCATCCAGTATTATACATGCAAATAAACCTTATAATGATATAAACACCGCTAAAAAAGATAGTTTTGAGAAAATATTATCACAAGGTAAAGAATTAAAACTTTTAGGATATACTCTCTTACAATTCCTCGAGTTACATTATAGTATTCTTTATAGGCTGATTAAATCATAAGCTTTTATAGAATCCATCCATATTATAAATTCTTAAATATATCTTCTATTGTTATTGTAAATACGGCCATTCGACCACTAGTCATGGTAGTAGATGATGAAGAGGAACTTGGGGAACTTTATAGGAGGTTCATAGAATTAAGTGGGTTTGATTGCAAGTATTTTACTGATCCTAAAGAAGCTCTAGAGACATTTAGTCTAAATTACTATAGTTATAGTTTAGTAATTACTGTTTTAAAAATGCCAGGAATTGATGGAATAGAATTTCCAGGAAAATTAGAAAATACAATAAGACTGTCAAGATTTTATTAATTACCAATTTTTTAGTCGAGGAAAATTTAGATGATAAGAATGTAAAAGAAGCAGGAATAGACTCGGTCTTAGAAAAGCCTTTTCATCCCAAAGACTTGAGCCCGATGATAAAGCAGATCTTGAGAATTTAAAAAATAAGCCGACCATCTAAGGTCTGTATATCAATTCTAATTTGTCGTCATTAATTATACTGATGTAACATTCGTTGTTTTGTTTAGTAACTATCGTTATCGAAGTTTGTCAAAGCCAAAGTTGTCATACTACTGAATATCTTGTTGGTAAACAAATAGATTTTAAAGAAATTACTAGTCATTAATAATTGGCAATTGTTTTTGAATTAAAATGGTATAGAAGGTAGAGGTAACAGTTACTGATCTTGAAAAAAACACAAAGGAAAATCAGGATACGAAAACATGTATTCGGTGGCCAAACACGTGTACATGGATGATGGAAAAATAGATACTATAGGTTTTGCAATTTTTTATCAATCATAATCATCCTGGTTTGGATCAGTTATTCCAGCTATGGGTCCCGATATGAGTAATGTAATAACTGCAATAAATAATAAAACTAGTATTATCGGATTTGATATTATATGAAAATAATATTCTCCGATACCTATAGAAATCATCACTATAATAGATATGAAAGCTATGAAGTAGAACAAACCAGATATATCTGAGCTATCGTATTTCTTGTTGGCTAATCTTAAAGGGTTTTTGTACTCCGAATTTGTCAATCCATCTTCATATTGATTCCGATTAACTTCAAAGCCACAATTTGTGCAAAAATTTTCTGCATCTAAATTGATGGGACGTCCACACTTTCTGCATATAAACATTAAACCTATTGCACGTCGAAATAAAAAAATATATCGATTATTTCGGTCTATAGTAAAAGGAATAAGCACTCCTACCCCTGAACCAGTTATTTTCTTTGTTTTTGCAAGTATTTTACTAAATACAAACTTTGTTTATCCTCAATTTTCGTGCTCAATTCTTACTTGCTTCTTCCCTTTTATGAATAACATACCTAATCTTTGGCTTATCATATTTCCTTTACCCTTGTTAATTTGTGCTTAACCGAAAGTTTTATTATGTTACCAAATTAGGGGTTTAAAAATGACGAGGCGATGTAGGGATAGAGTTAAATAGCAAGAATAATTAGGAACTAATATATAGTAACACTAATCT
>DATEOO010000459.1:0-3526 GCA_035274085.1 Candidatus Nitrosocosmicus sp. | reverse complement strand
TAAAAACTTATCCAGGGGTAAGGGGAGGAGAATATCAAAATCTATAGCAGTCTATGATCCAATGATAACAGAGCTGGTTGTCGCCGCAGAATCACTGGGATACCAAATTGAAAACGATCAGATTAATGACGGTGCGAGGTTCCCTAGAAGACCTCATATTAAGTCTGGTTATATCATGATATCTAAGAATGAATCACTAAAGAATAAAATATTAAAGGATATTGCTGAAAAGATGTTGCTGAATAGGGCAAAGTCAAAAGGAAAGTAGTTCGTGCGCTTAGCAAACCTTATTAAAAACATAAATAATCAATAGGTAATATAAAATATGTCTGAATTTTTACGATATGTTAAATAGATTAAGGAAATATATGATAAATTGACTCCTAATAGAACCGAAAAATTCACGGTACGTGAAAGATCTGAAAGATCTATGCCCGTGAAAGAACAGAGTGTGATCATGAAAGGTGAGAAGGTCAATTCACAATTATCAGATTCAGCAAATTATGAAGAAAAACTGGAATCCCAAGTGATTAAATCTATCCCCAAAGAGGCTCAGATAACTGTTGTTAGATGTGAATCTGCAAATATCGCACTTTACACTAAGAATCCATCATTCGCGTTGACAGAATTGACCCTTCACCTTTCGGCCCTTTCAAAATCGATGAAGAAAAGGTTCATAATTAGAACAGATCCTTCCATAAGACTTTCTGAGGATGATGCTAGGAATGCCATCAACAAAATTTTACCAAAGCATATCCTGATAACGGTGCTATTTTGTGATGAAGCTACAGGGGAGGTCATTTTGGAGGTAAACAATCCCGAGGGGATTACTCCTGATTTATTCTTGCAAATTGCAAAGGAAACGGGCTGGATTGCACATGCAAGACGGTCACCTCATATCCCTTCAAATAGTATAAAAAATATCCATTCCGTATTAAAAAATTCCTCCAAAGAACGTATTGCCTTTTATCAAAGTTTAGGAAAAAGAATTTTTAGACCTCCGTTATTGTCTACATCATTACTATATAATGGTAATCCAAATAGTGATGCAAGCCTGGCACCCATTGATCAATCTAATAATCATAAATATTCGTCAAAACAATCTATTGATAATAGAGGAATATATCAATACAATAATTTGAAAGAGGTCACGATTTACTGCTTGGGTGGTGTTAAACAAGTAGGACGATCGTGTTTTATCGTAGTTACTCCAGAGAGTAAAATAATGCTTGATTGTGGGATTAATCCAGGAGAAAATATAAACTATAATGCTTATCCTAGACTAGATTGGTTTAGTTTCAATTTAGAGGAATTAGATGCAGTAGTAATTAGTCACGCCCATATAGATCATCAAGGGTTCTTACCGGCAATATTCAAGTATGGATATAAGGGTCCAATTTATTGCACTGAACCCACGTTACCTTTGATGACTCTATTGCAGATGGACTCAGTAAAGATTGCACAAAGTAATGGGTCATACTTGCCATATGAGATCAGAGATGTTAATGAGGTGATCAAGCATTGTATACCACTACCTTATGGAAAACCAACTGATATATCTCCTGATGTCACAATAACTTTAAACAATGCTGGGCATATAATGGGCAGCGCCACAGTCCATATTAATATTTCAGGCGCTCACAATATCCTATATACGGGGGATTATAAGTATGCAAAGACCCAGTTACTTGACGGGGCCTCGGCAAATTATCCTCGTGTCGAGACTCTGATCACCGAGAGCACATATGGTGCAAGTTCAGATATAATGCCCGATCAATCTGTTGTTTATCATACATTTACCGATAGTATCAATAGTACATTAATGAATGGTGGCAAGGTACTTATACCTGTTCCCGCTGTAGGGAGGGCACAGGAAATAATGTTAGTACTAGATAAGGAGATGCGAGAAGGTCGATTGGTGGAATCTCCGATATTCATTGAGGGAATGATATCTGAGGCGAGTGCAATTCATATGTCATATGCACACTATCTGGGATATGAAGTTAGAAAATCTGTGTCAGAAGGTACCAATCCGTTTTTATCGTCTTACTTTACGGTTATAAATGGAATTAGTAAAAGAGAAGAGGTCTTTAGTGATGATTCTCCTTCTATTATTATGGCGACATCTGGAATGTTGGAAGGAGGGCCGTCGGTTGAATATTTCAAACAAATATCTCCGAATCCTAAAAACAAGATAATATTCGTGTCTTATCAAATAAACGGCACTTTGGGGCGAAGGGTATTGGATGGGAGCATATCAGAGGCTAGTATGATAGATAAGAATGGAAAGGTTAAAGTAATTCCAGTCAGATGCTCAAAACAAAAAATCGATGGTTTTAGCGGTCACAGTGATTTTAATCAAATACTAAACTTTGTTTCAAAAGTCAGACCCAAAAGGGTTCTTGTTAATCATGGTGAAAAATCTAAATCAGACAACATTGCAGGTGTTATTTACTCTAGAATGAAATTAAGGTCTAGTGTTCCTGACAATAGAGAAATCATAAAGTTAAGGTAAATTGCGATAGGTTTTTTCGTATGTATGATGTTCTTAATGTTGAACTGATTTGGCCATAAGATATAGATGTATTAATTGCAATATTGTGTTGAGCGGAGAGGGTGCATCACGACATTATTTAGCAAATCCTAGTCACAAGTTAGAGAAGTTACCACCACCACCTAAACCGGGCAAGCCGACTACTTAAGAATTTGTGAGAGTATTACTCTCTTATACTTTCTAGAGCTGATACAACCTGCCATAAGCTTGTCCTAATATGTGATTGCATCTGGGGATTTTGAGTGACACCGTCCAACATACTAATAGCATTAGCAGCCCGCACTGATATACTACCTCCTTTCTCATCCTTAAGAATGGCCAAGACCTCCCTTATCATATTTCTAATATTTCTTTGAATGTTGACGTTTTTTATTAGAGAATCTAATGTAGATATTGCATTATTTAATCTCTCAGTATTTTCCTTTTGTTTTAATTCTTTCTTTGTAACTGTCAATCTGTATCACACAAGTTAAATTTTATCTATTTCATATTAATAGCTTTATTTATATGATGACATGATCTGCAGATGTGAAAAATTTTAATATGAATCTCATCAATAGTTTATGATTGAAAATGGGACTAATCGATGAATAAGTCACTGATGATCATATTATTTTGGATTCTAGGATTTGTTGGAGGAATCTTAATTTATTCTATTTTACCATCGATACTAAATTTTTTTAATTCTTTCATTCCTAATTTGTATTCCAAATATTTCGTTGAAGCTCTGATCGCAGGGATAATAGGGTCGGGATTAAGCACCATTGCGATACTTTACTGGGCTAACAAAACCGCTAAAGAGGAATTTTGATAAAAATGATCTTGATTATATAGCCGCCTATAAGTTATATCCGTTATATATGGTCATTGATGTCCTAGTTGCTTTTGCTGTTTCTCTAGTAGCCGGTGTCATTGGTTCGATGGTAGGAATAGGCGGCGGGATAATAAACGCTCCGTATCTTAGCTATCTCA
>DATEOO010000458.1:0-4352 GCA_035274085.1 Candidatus Nitrosocosmicus sp. | reverse complement strand
AGTCCGTCCCTTGTATCTAATACTTGTCCCAAACGTCTCTCTCCGTTGACTAATTTTATCTCGACCATTTCACCGTAGGCAGCATCCTTGACCCCTTCAATGAAAATCAAAGGACCCGCAATCTTGGAGAGATCTTTATATGCTATTTTAGACATTTTAACGAGAAGCCTCCGTCAATAATTCTTGAAACTGGGTCTTCATATTTATCTTGATATCCTCAACTTTTTGTTCAACTCCGTCTTCTTTAGTCCATTTAATCATAGACAGGTCTTTTCGTGTACCAATGGAGCTAATTTTCATGGATGTTATTCCCTTCTTTATAGCATCTGCTTCCAATCGACCAAACTCCAATATCGTTGACAACATTAAAAACTGTTTCTTTATAGATGTATATGTGTCGACCTCATCATATGCGCTTTGTTGCAAATAATCTTCTCTGATGGAGCGAGCCGTATCTAAAATACCTTTTTCAGGTTCAGGCAGAGCATCATACCCTATTAGCTGTACAATTTCCTGTAACTCTGATTCACGCTGCAGAATACCTAATGCCTCTTTCCTCAATGCAGTCCATTGAGGCGATATATTATGTTTGTACCATTCATCCATATCGTCTGCGTATAAAGAGTAACTTGTTAACCAATTTATCGATGGAAAGTGCCTTCTTGAAGCTAAATTAGCGTCCAGTCCCCAAAACACACGGGTAACCCTTAAAGTATTTTGGGAAACAGGCTCAGAAAAATCTCCTCCAGGTGGTGAAACTGCACCTACTAAGGTCAATGATCCAACTCTTTTTTCCGGGGATATTACAATTGCTTTTCCTCCTCTCTCATAAAATTCAGCTAGACGCCTACCTAGATAAGCAGGATACCCTTCTTCACCGGGCATTTCCTCAAGTCTACCAGAAATTTCTCTTAATGCTTCAGCCCATCTAGATGTACTGTCTGCCATCAAAGCAACATCGTATCCCATATCCCGGTAATATTCCCCCATGGTTATACCTGTGTAGATGCTCGCTTCACGTGCCGCCACCGGCATGTTAGAAGTATTGGCAACCAAAATTGTTCTTTCCATTAGAGGTCTCTTTGATTTTGGGTCTTCGAGTTCTGGGAAAGTTGTTAAAATTTCGGTCATTTCATTTCCTCTTTCTCCGCAACCAATGTATACAATAACGCTACTGTCGGCCCATTTGGCTAGTTGCTGCTGAGTGACCGTTTTTCCGCTGCCGAATGGACCGGGTATTGCAGCAGTCCCACCCTTGGCAACAGGGAAGAAAGTATCCAATACCCGTTGTCCAGTAAGTAACGGTGATTCGGGCGGGAGCTTTCTGAAAACCGGTCTTGGAGTTCTAACCATCCACCAGCTAGACAACCCCACAACCGATTTTCCATTAGTTGTTTTTATTTCAGCTACGTTCTCATTTACGGTATATTTTCCCTCACTTATTTCAGATATTTTGCCGTTAATACCAAAGGGTACCATTATTTTGTGATTAATTAAAGGTGTTTCCTGGACTTCCCCTAGTATTTCACCTTCTCGAACTTCATCATTTTTATTTTTCTTTGGAAGAAATTCCCATTTAATGTGTTGATCCAGAGCAGGAATTGTGACACCTCTCCCTATGAAGTCTCCACTCTTTTCCCTTAAAACATCCAAAGGACGTTGAATGCCATCATAAATAGACTTTAGTAGTCCTGGTCCTAATTGCATGGACAAAGCTCTTTTAGTGTTAATTACTTTTTCACCTGGCCTGATTCCAGCAGTATCTTCATAAACCTGGATAGTAGCCTTATTTCCCTCCAAACGAATGATCTCTCCTAATAAGCCTAAATCTCCAATGCGTACAACATGATACATCTCTGCATCTTCTACATCAGTAGCCACTACTACTGAGCCTGAAATACGTGACACAATTGAATTTGACATATTTCCCTACTTTCCCTTTTATTTTCCCGTTTTAATACTTATCCCAAGTACTCTTTTGGCTAAAGCCGCAATTGATTCCTCATGTATAGTACCCTGTAACGCAGGCATAAAAATAACAAGTGGATCTATAGATGATTCAATTTTAGATCTGGTCAACTGAGATAGTGAATCCTGTACGAATTGGCTTGCTATTATCAGATTATATTTGTGAGATGTAAAAAGACTCTCCATTTTTTTTACTGCCTCATTTTTATCATTAACTGTAAACGTATCTTCAACACCTAACAATCTATAACCCATTACTATTTCTCTCTCCCCTATTACTGCGATAGATTTGATATTTTCTCTTTTCTTGCTAGACATCTTCCATCTTACTCCAAAACCAATAAAGAGTTAATGCGTTCTGGCGTTAAATTATATCGCTTACCGTATGCAATCCTTTTTATGTTGTCCCATTCAAATTCTGCAGTGATGATAAAGTGAAATATCGTTCCAAGAGACAATGCAATATTCTTTAATTTTCTTACATAATGTTTGTTTATGTATTTATCCATCGCAACTTCAAAATCAATAAGATTATGCGATTTTGAATAATAATCCAAAAGATCATCGAATTTGATATGTTCATTAATTCTGTTTACAAAATCTTCAACGCTATTTGATGAAAAAATTTCTAATAATTTTTCAATCGGGATTTTCCCCTGTTCGATAAGATGTTTCTTGACAAGATCTCTGTCCAAGTTTGAATCTTTCCCTTTTAAAAGAGTCAATATATTTTTCTTATCTATTTGCGTACGGAAAAGATCTCTTGTCATTCCCTCGTCACCTTGGAAAAATTTGATACTTTCCAGCAAATTTGTGTAATAAAATGACAAAAGTTCAGTCATCATAGGGCTTATATCAGATGTCTTCTGATAGGTATCTAAATTTTGAATTAATATCGTGCCGTACTTGTATTTTACTAATTGATTAACAACACCTTCTACCGTTGGTTGAGATAAAATGATTTTCATCTCATCATGAGGAATATTACCTGCAGTGATTCCGGCAGGAAAGTTACGACTGGATACTAAGAATGGTTCTGTTTCTGTAATTGTGCGACCAATGACTTTGGATGACAAAATGAGTTCAATGTTATGTATATCCCACTTTGAGAAATAAGCTCGGATAGCTTGCTTTCCACTAAAAGGAGTAGCTTCAAGAGCAATTTTATTTACTTCCACTAAATGTCTATTAATTGCGACTTCTAGCAGTTCGGGTGGGGAGTAAAGAGCGGCGGCCCTGTCTATTTCCGGCCCATACCATGTTGATTCCAGCATCCTTGCAACCTCTGCAACATCCTCTGCCTTGACAATACTCTGAATAAAATCTGATGATAGAAAATTAGTTGAAACTGCCTGCAACTTTCCATAAGAGGAAGAGTACGGTGATGTAGTCATTTTATTCAATCATTTTTTCATATAGAAAGTTCTTAATTTCGTCTTCATGATTCTCCAGCATCTCTTCAAAAGTAAGATCTATTTCTCTACTTTGTGATTTGTCTACGGCTATTATTCCTCCCATAGTAGAGATGTTAGATCCTATTGTAATCCTCATATCCTTCAAGTACTGAACGTCAGACTCTCTACATTTAACTATCATGTCATCACCGAGATATCTTTTCGCGTAAAGCACCATTTTTTCTAGCATTTTTTTGTAATCAGCTTTTTTAGTGTTATTTGTTAACTCCTGCTTTATAGATTCCAGCGCCGCACTCATATTCAAATTAATTGCATCAAATAGAATCTTTTTTGCTTCTAATCGTGCACTCTCAGTGATTCTAGCAAATTCTCTTTGAGATTTGTTATCTGCTTCTGTGTCATATTTTTCTTTTATTTCCATTAATTTCTCATTTTTGATCTCGGATACTCTGTTTTTCTTTTCATCCAATGAAGAATTAAGGATAGCTAATTCTTTCTTTTTTCTATCCTGTATTTCTTCTTCAAATGTATTAAGGGCAGACATTTGATTTTTCTAAGCCTATAGTATTCCCAATAACAGGATGATACCAAGGACGAAACCAATGATCCATAAAGTTTCAGGGATTACGAAGAAGAATAGTACCTGACCAAATTTTTCTGGCTTTTCTGCAATTATTCCCATACCGGCTGCTCCGATTCCTTGTTGTGCATTTCCAGTTCCTATCAATCCTCCTGCTATAGCTATTGCAGCAGCGATAGCTACCAATGATTTATTTAAACCGGCATCTCCAGTCGTGTTTTCCTGTGCAAAAGCTTGAGGAGTCAACAGCGTAAAAACCAACAATGCAGCGCCTGCTACTACAGGTATCATAAACAACTTTGAATAACGAGATTGTTTCATTAATAATTAAAGACCTTCGGTGGCATATTAATAGGTTTTTTTAAAATAATCCAAAATTCTTTGAGTTT
>DATEOO010000457.1:0-5855 GCA_035274085.1 Candidatus Nitrosocosmicus sp. | reverse complement strand
CAACAGGATTAGAGAAACTGAGCTAAATCCGAATGACTATTCATGGTATTTGGATCTTAGAAAATACGGATCAGTACCACATGGAGGATTTGGTCTAGGCTTGGAGAGACTGTTAAGGTGGATTTTAGATTTTGACGACATTAAAAATGTGACTTTATTTCCTAGAACAATGACAAGAATTTTACCTTAACGGCAAATCATCGATCACAAATTGTCTTTTTTTTATCCATCAAAATGTAAAAAAGAGGCATAGTAAAACATTTTTGATGTCTGCAATTCTTTCAAATCTTGACTCTATGCCCCCAATTGAAGATTGTAGGACTTAACTTACTTAGCAAGTCATCACAACTTTTTCTAATAGGAAGATATGGGATGCAATCCTTTCTTGCTGGACAAATGATACCTAACAGGATATTCTCATAAAAAAATTTTTTCCAAGAATACTCTGCTGGTGACATTAGTGCTATGCCATAATCATAATTGGACCAACATCTTGTAGAAGGGATTTCTTTGGAAATTAATTGTAGGTTCGCATCCATTTGGGTTTGGGTTTACTCCTCCAATCAACATGCTTTGGGATGTCATAGTGAGTCAATATTAACTACTATATTTGGATACAGTAAAGAAAAATAATGCAAAGTAAACTAAATCCATTTGGAGTTAAATACAGCCTATTCGTACTGCTATTGAATGACTTTTTTTTACCAATAGCTAACTAATAGACATAAGGATATCAAAACAATTTCCGGCGTCTTTTAGCGAATCAACAACTGCCTATTACTTTCCATTGAATAGTTATAGAGGTCGTATTAAACACCCTATACCAACAATAAAGTTAACTATTAAAAGTTACCAATACGATAAATGAGTGAGTTTATAGAATCGCCTTAGCAGACAATATGTTGTCAAATACCGGGATAAAATAATATTATATTGTGCCATTATTAGACATAGATGCATCTTACGCGTGATGAGGAAAAAGGATTGTCCGGGGAATACGGTGAGGCTACTTCTACTGCTTACAGAATATTAGTAGCAATAGGGGAAGCAACAGATGCAGAAAAGCTTGTACCCATCAAATGGGCACACGTTTCAGGTGTTAACTACAATACAATCGGAGATAGTGGATTAGAGTTTTTAAAAGAAATCAGCAAAGATGGGAAGGTGAAGGTAAATACATCACTTAATCCAATGGGCTTTGATAGGGAAAATCTACCGGAATTACCACCTCAATTCATTGAAAAGCAGTTTGAAATAGAAAGGGCGTATGAAAAAATCGGAGTCACACCAACCTTTTCATGTATCCCATACGAAATTTTACCTATACCAAAAGAGGGTACCCAAGTAAGCTTTGCTGAAAGCAGTGCTGCTGTTTTAGCTAATTCACACCTTAATATTACTACAAATAAAGAAAGCGCTTTAAGTGCATTAGCAAGTGCATTAACCGGAAAATCCCCTTACTCGGATTTGAGGATTGATGAAAATAGATCACCAACGGTAGAAATAGTTAACGAGATAGATTTAGAAAGTGAACTTGATTATGGACTATTAGGATATTTTACAGGCAAGACAATTCAAAAGAGTTGTACAGGTATTTGCAATATTTCCGAAAATACGGATATATGGAGTTTAAAGTCACTTTCCGCAGGAATAGGAACTTCTGGTTCCTGCGGAATGTTTCAAGCCAAAAAACCATCTAAATTCATCGAAAAAGTAAATTATGGAAAAAGAGAGATGAATGAAACTAGAGATGAATTAAATACCTGCGAGGATGGCCAATTAATCACATTTGGGAGTCCTCAGCTTGGAATTGAAGAGATAAGTAAAATTCAAACACTAATGGATGGAAAGAAATTCACAAAACCCTGTAAGATTTTTTGTCCAAAATCGGTATTTTGCAAGGCTAAACAATATGGAATCGTCGACTCATTACAGAAATCAGGAGTAGAATTTATTTCTGATGCTTGCACCTGCTTAACGCCTCTCATAAATAAGAAAAATTACGATAGCATAATCACTAACAGCGTCAAGGCATCTTATTATATGAAAACATCGAATAAGGTTTCAGTTGCTTTAAAGAGTCTTAAATCGATAATCAAAGAATACACGGTATAAGGTATCTAGATTGGAATTATTTTTGATATAAAAGAGTTGAAATTGGAAATGGAAATAAAATGTAAAAAGATAGTTGGAGGGAAAGCTAAGGGAAAAGTGTTGTGGTCAAAGAAACCCATAAATTTTCTTGGAATGGTAAATACTCAATCAGGAGAAATAACAAGCGCTAGTAACGGTTTTGATGTACAAAATTTAAATGGAAAAATCCTCGTTTTTCCTAATTCAATTGGTAGTAGCGTAGGAGCATATACGATCTATACTTTAAAGAATAACAATGTAGCGCCTAGTGGCATAGTCTGCACTAACAAGGTGGATATAACTACTGCTTCAGGTTGTGCGATTTCAAATATACCATTGGCTTTTATCGACAATCAAAGGTATAATGATCTGGTCAATAGTATGAAAATATTAGGTAAGAACAAGGAACTAGAAATTACATTAGATACGGAAGAAGGCAAGATTATTATAGATTAGAGAAAATCTATATAATCTATACTTTTCAACTAATGTGTCTCGGCATATGGCTTTCGATGGGCGAACGGACCATTTTAGAATGGAATGAAGATAAAAGTCCATATGCCGAGATGAGAGATAAATACACGTTCGATAGGAAAATTGGTTCGACATCGATAATCTATAATTAAAAGTACTGATATGATTTGATAGGTTTGATCCGGCAGCCCTAGGCCCACGATTCGAAATGCAAATTCACGTTATCATAATAAGGATTTATTGATAATCCAAAACATTTTAGTATAAATCTCTGCAAGTTATTATATTGGTCAAATTTTGTCCTGAATGTGGAGGTAGCTTGAATTTTGATACAATTACTAAGAACTTTATTTGTAGGGGTTGTGGGCTTTATGCTTCCAGAGAGAAATTCGAAGAATTGCATGAGAAAGTAAATACGATCGATAGAAAGAATAGAAGCGATGACTATCTAGATTGGTGGCAATCTTCTAAAAAAGATAAGAAGAGCGACCACTAGTTCTTTAGATTTTTTTTATTCATGTCTAACATTAATACTGTCTTGCAGACGGAACAAATTTCACTGGTGGAGATTCCGCCACAATTCAGACAAGCATTCTTGATTTGCTTATCATTATCAGAATTTTTTATTAATTTAGCTAGTTTGTTCATAGAATTGAAACAATTGTATTTTATACCAGGATGGATTTTTTCTAGATCATTGAAAAACACTCGAAAGTCGCTACGAATGCTTTCGTTCATATATGGACATTCATCTGTCTGAAATTCAATACCCATGTGGAAAGCGTAAAATACTATTTCATTTTCATATAACTCTACAAGCGGCTTAATTTTCTTTAATCCATTTTGATATGTTATGGGTTCGGGATACATCCATCCAATTCTCCCAACATCCCCCGAGAACAAATTTATCATAAATGTTTGAAGGTGATCATCCAAATTATGTGCAGTTGCAAGAATGTCTGATTGCATAGAAAGGGCGGCAATATCTAATGCCCTTCTCCTAAAAGTTCCACAAATGGAACAGGAGCTAACCTTTTTGGATGACCTTTTTATAATCGCTTCATCCATACTCGAACCAAACAATTCTTTATAACTGAAAATTTTAAAAGACACCCCTAATTTATGGCAAAAATTTCTCACTATGGTAAGAGATTCATCACGGTAGCCCTCAATTCCTTCATCAATTGTAATCGCGATAATATCATTATTTTCTTTTAAAATTTTTTTTATGATATAGAGAAGAACAAGGCTATCTTTTCCACCGGATACACCTACAGCGACTCGTTGACCATACTTAATCATCGAATATCTTGAAATGGTATGCAAAGTTTTCTTTTCAATTGAATGTATGAAACAAGGTTTACAAAGAACTTCACCAGAGTACAGCCGATTAAACACCACTGATCTTTTGTTACATTTATTGCATGTAGGCACCAAAGCGCTAAGTAAAGCATAATAACGAACGAGTTAAAAGTGTTAAAGTAAAACAATAATCATACTTTTTCAAATATGTGTAAACTTAATTATTTATACTTTACTTTAATATAGTAATAATATTTATTAATGATCTCTATATGATCCACCAAAAAAATTCATTGATGGTCACACTAATATCTCAAGTTTTGTGATGAAATATTTAAAAGCGAATGTTTTTTGTTCACAATTTCTTTATCAATTAGTCATTATCATAATTTTTAATAAGCGGACTTTATATTGTAAGGATGGTGCAAAAACGAGATCACTCTAGATATAATTATTCTTCAAAACCTTTGGATCCCACCAAAATGTAAACTCATCCTATGAATAAGGCTATTGCGCAAATTGAGCAAAGCTATGATTCGAGAAAATATTCTAGGAATAATACGAATCGCTATGTTAGGAGTACCAGAATAATATTACTTATTCCAGATAACATTTTTGATAACATTTTTGATAACGTTTATACAAAAATTGCTAATAATTTTGGCCCAATCTTTTGTACATATGAAATATTCAAAAAGCACCACCAAAACTTTAGAAATGTGTATTAAATTTAACTAATATTGCAAAAATCGACTAAAAAAATATGAATTAGACGAGGCGGTTAAAAAAAGGTTTTATTTATTTTGATAAAAAGACCTGATAAAGGCGTTCCAGGCATTAAAGGCGTTTGTAATATATTCGGTATATGCATCTAATGTTTTATTGTATAGCTTTACGTTTTCACGTGTAGTATCGATGGCATCAAAATTAAACTGATTATTGGCAGTGATTGCTTTTACAAAGTTATCCACATTTTCATTGGTTTTATTGAAGAGTTGTTGATATGTTTCATTAGGTTGTGATTGAGATACGTTTACATATTCTCTAATCAATTCTTTTTGATGAGTGACTGTCTTAATGATAACTTCTTTTGAAGATTGAATTACTTCAAGTTGAAAATCAGATACTGACTGTAGAAATCGTGGTTGAATTTTAACATATTCATCGAATGATTTTATCATATTATTTTGCATAGTATCAAGGGTTTTTTCTGCTGATTGTTCTGTAAGGCTGATATAAGAGTTGGCTTGTTTTCCTACATTGGTAGACACATTCGGATTTGTTGTATTAACTTCTTTACTCATATCTTAGAAAGATACCATGGGACTTATAAACTTTACCAAAATTACCCATTTAATTCCAATAATAACCGTTAAATGGTTAAAACAAAAAAAATTAGGCTTTGGTTCCGCAGCTTCCACAGAATTTTTGTCCTTCGCTTAACTGTGTACCACAGTTTGTACAGAATTTCCCACTGACAGTATGGGTGCCATCAGCTGTTACAGCCAATGATTTCTTCTTGCTAACTCCACCTGCAGCAAAGAATGCAGCAGAAACTCCGCCAATAATTACAACTATTGCAATTATCATCAATACTGTGCTATCCAAATTAGTTCCAAACATTGCAGTACCAGAACCATATGCACCTTGTTGTTGAGCATTACTAACTTTCTCTTTAGCTAAAGTAAGTTGTTGTTCTAAAGTTGCACCACCGGGTGCACCGCTACCGCTATATTGAGCATATGCAATATTTAATACTGGTAATAATAGTATTGAGCCCATTACCAATGAAAAAGCCGCTACCATTGAGTATGCCTTGTTCATATTAAAAATTACTCAGATAGGAATTATATAACTTTTATGTTAAAGAATAATGATAACATTTAAGATATGTAAATTTTCATATTAAGACAGAGAAAAATGGCGCGAACTCATGCCCACACACA
>DATEOO010000456.1:0-7395 GCA_035274085.1 Candidatus Nitrosocosmicus sp. | reverse complement strand
ATGGACCCAGCCTCTTAATAAAATGGTCTTTCCTATATTATCTTCTGTTCTTAGATCTGCGATCCGCTTAAACAATACATGCATTGTTACTGAAATATTTTATTTATCTTTGCTCTGCCACAATGAGCTAGTAAGAGGATCTTCAAAATACATGACTCTATCTAGATTGTTTTGAAGTATTGTATTATTCTATAGACATGCTACAATTACAACTGTGCGATACACTGTGTCTTTATACACAGAGCCTTCTTTCTTCTGTACTAACCGATCAATGCTTCTTTCGTCTTTCGTCTAGGCTTTATAGATTATTTTCTCCATTATTGTCATAAAGGAACAGAGGTTTGATTGAATTGTAAGAATTGTTAATTTTTTTCCAACAGATTTACGTTTTTTCTCCTAGTTAAATTCATAATTGTCATCTTTTTAATATTAAACTGCTTTTTTGAATGATTAGTATCATCTATATTATATTATCACTACCATCAAAGCTAAAAAATCACTAAAACATAACTATTGGTCTTAGTATTGCTCCGTTTTTATTTTTTAAATTTATTAATAATTTAGATAAAATGAAGAATAGAAGCCGCCTAGAAATTATCGCAATGATCCTTGAAACAGTAGGTGATAATGGTGCAATACAGGCTAAAATCATGTACAAAGTATATCTTTCGTTTCTCCAAATGAAAGAATACCTATCTAACCTTATGAAAAACGACTTGATCATTTATGATGATGGGGCTCAGATTTATAAGATGACTGATAAAGGAAGACGCTTTCTGATACTGTATAAGCAAATGACAGAATCAATAACCATGACAAAACCAATACTCTAATTTTTTTATTTTATTAATATACAATACCTTGATCAATTTATAAATAGGATTTTTTTAATTGTATTCGTGATTTTTGATACCGGCTTGAAATTGAACGAATTGAAAGAAAATTCCTTTGAGAAAATCACGATAGAAAGAGAAGAAATTTTGATTGGGAAAAGGAACAATCGGATATACGCCTTTAACAATAGGTGTCCACACAAGGGTGCATCTCTATCCAAGGGAAACTTTCTCGGAGATAACGTTGTTTGTTATATGCACGGATACGAATATAATGTTTTTACAGGAAAACTTGAAAACATGAAGTCATGGAAAAAAGATGAAACGTGGATTGAACAAAATGAACAGTGGAGATATTCTGATGATCTTCAAATCTACAAGATTCATTTGAAAGATGAGAAAATTTTAGTTGAAATATGAAATTAATTAATTTTATTAAAATTCAAGTCATGAAGCCTAAGTTAGATAGGTAGGTAGGTAGGTGGATTAACTTGCCTATCACTCTGGTACCGAATCTATTACCAATTTTCCGTTTTCTGTTTTTACAAATAAGAATCTGTTGTCTTTGAAAATTAATGTCAATTCGTTGTCTTTCTCTTCAACATCAAGGAGTTCTTGTCCTTTAATACCGTCAAATTTAGTCATAATAGATGGCAATTATATGTTATATTTAAATTGAATTATTTTGATTTAGAAAGTCTAACTATTTTCTATTTGTTGGATGTTTGTTTCTTTTTTCAAAATGTTTTTCTCTATGAATTCATGTTTACCCCATGATAATTCCACAGATACTGTGATGTTGTTCTTACCTTTCTTTAGTGTTTCAGGCTTTATTTCTATGTCTTTGTTAAAATCAAACAACAGCTGCCTAGCTTCTTCCTCCTCTAATGGATAAAATGGCGTGTCATCTTTAACTATCATTATCCAAATCCTATGATCAATTTTTGGATTTCTGGTCCAGAAAAAAATAGCTTTTCTTACTAATTTTATTGATTCAATAATTTTTCCGTCATTTTTGATATCTAGTTTGATACTGAGTCTAAGGGAATTATCGTGTTTATTATAAGCTCTCTCCCAATTCTTTTGTGTTAATACTTGTCGAATAAATCCATCGATGGAAAAACTCAAGGTCAACATATACAATTGCTCATTCATTGGCCTATCTGGCGCACTTCCCAAGGTTAAAGCACTGATTCGACTTTCATTTTCATCCAATTTAGATACTAAGGTATCATTTATATCCTCAATAAGTAGTTGTCTTTTGTATATGCATGCTGAGATCACACATGCTAGAGACAAAGAATTAGAATTTAAAATACACGACGTAGATATATCTATTTTATATATAATTCAACATGAACTACAAAAGAATGCTGACAATAAATTTGCAGGTGTTGTATTAAAACATCCTCTAATTAAAGAATACATGTTAAAGATACTAACCAATAAGAACGAGCCATACAAGGCCTTGGGTGAATCCGCAGAGTCAGCCATTAAATTTACAAATGATCTTGCCGGCATGTTAAAGCTTACGATAGGAAATTGAATTTGGTGATAAATAGTAAATGAAGTTTTGTCCAAAATGCGATGCACGTTTAAGGAATAGACAAGAGGAAAAAGTTCTAACATGCCTAAAGTGTGGACATATAGTGGCGAGTGAGACAAATGGCACTGCTAACACTGCGAGTGTGATCGAAACTGTATCTACTTACGACTATTCTGATGATCCTCTAAAGATAATGGACTCTGAAAAGCCTATTGAGGCACTGCCTACAACTAATATGGAATGCCCAAAGTGTCAGAACAATATGGCATTTTGGTGGATGTTGCAGACAAGGTCTGCTGATGAAGCCACCACTCAATTTTATCGGTGTACAAAATGCAGTCATACTTGGAGAAATTATTCTTAAGAATTAATTTAGATATACCATGGAATTTATAGATGAATATTGTTTTAATTGATTAATTTGATGTTTGAAGCGAAAACAAAGTCTCCTGAAGAATGGAAGGTTGTTAATTCAGCTATATCTACATTAGTGGATGAAGCCACATTTGAAGCCACTTCGGAGGGAATTTCCTTCAGGGGAATGGACCCATCTCATGTAGCATTAATTGACATTTTTTGGCCCAATACTGCATTTGAAAGCTATAAATGCGATTCTGAATTAAAATTTGGGGTCCGGATTTCTGAATTTTCAAAATTGATAAAGCGAACAGACAAGAAAGATGAATTGGAGGTATCTATTATTGATGAAGATGTCTTGAGGATAAAAACTACGGGTAGTTACAAAAGAGAATACAAAATGCGTCTCATAGAGAGTACGACTGTGTCCACACCGTTACCAAAACTATCATTTAATTCCAAACTCCTGCTTTCTTTACCTTCTTTTGATAAGATGTTATCTGATATAGAGGTTGTATCAGAATATGTTGAAATTGAATCCTATCCTGACAGGATCGAGTTTATAGGCAAAAGTGATACTGGAGAGGCAGTTGTTACGATGGAACCAAATAGCGAGGGACTGGAAGAGATCAACGTAAAAGAAGAATCAAAGGCAACTTATAGTCTTGACTATCTTTTGAAAATTGTAAAATCGGTGAGCACTGTTGGTGTATCAGCTGCGATTGAATATTCTACAAAGATGCCCATACGTCTTGAATTTAGGATTGCCAACATAGGTAGAATCCATTTTTATTTAGCACCACGAGTACAGGATTAGATTAAAACAAAATTCTCTAGACTGTAACAATATTTCATATATCCTACTGATTATCACTCTAGAAAAGCATATTCAAATTTGGGATTTAGAATACTCTATTAATCCCATTAGTTAATAAATCATGTAATTCGTTGATATGAGAATAATAATGAAGTTCGGAGGGTCGGTCTTAGACTCATCTTCAAAAATAAATACTCTTGCAAATATTGTACATTCTTTTAAAAAATTAGATGGAGAAGATAATGAAATTGTTTGTGTGATATCCGCTATATCTGGAGTAACCGACAAAATTATCATGCTTTCTGAACTGATAATAAAGGGAAAAAGAGGTGCGATAAAGACATTCATAGATGAAATGACCCATCTTCATCTTGATTTAATAGAAAATACTATAACCGATAAGAAATTACACACAGAAGCTAAGAAAGTAGTCTTGGATATTTTGAAAGAATTCCAAGCCATTTTGGAGGGATTAGTTTTAATTTCTGAAATTACACCCAGGTCTTTGGACCATATGTTATCATTTGGAGAACGCTTAGCAGCTCCAATTGTGAGCTATTCGTTACAAAATAACAATTTGGATTCTGATTTTCTTACTGGAAAAGAGATTGGTATCGTCACAGATTCTAATTTTGGTGAAGCAAGACCTTTGATGGATACCACAAGGTTCAGAGTAAATGCTAAACTAATCCCATTGATTTTAGAAGGAAAAATTCCTGTAATCACTGGCTATATAGCAGCAGACCAGCATGGATATATTACAACCTTAGGTCGAAGTGGTTCTGATTACACTGCCACAATAATAGCTTCCTGTATTAATGCAGACGAGGTATATTTATGGAGCGATGTCGATGGATTATTAACTGCAGAGCCTCAGATAGTAAAAGACGCACAGGTACTTGATGAGATATCTTATAGCGAAGCTGCTGAAATGGTTCTATTTGGAGCAAAATATATTCATCCGAGAGCTTTGGAGCCAGTAATGGATTCAAATATTCCACTAAAATTAAGAAATGCATTTAATTTATCACATTCAGGGACTACAATAACCCAAAATTTGAGAATTTCTAACAATATCATTAAATCCATAATCGCAATAAGAAATACTGCATTAATAGACGTTAGTGGTGGTGGAATGGTAGGATCACCTGGAACAGCTGCAAACATTTTTGATACTCTGGCAAAGAATAAAGTAAATATAATGATGATATCTCAAGGTCCCTCTGAATCAAGTATCTCAATGGTACTACGAAAGGATGATTTGGGCAAGGCTATAACATCACTGGAGTTGAAATTATTGGGAAAAGTGATAAAACATCTAAATGTTTTAGAGGATGTATCGATAGTTACTGTGGTGGGTTCAGGTATGCGCGGCATCAAAGGCATAGCAGGCAGAGTTTTTTCCTCAATAGCCAAGGAAGATGTCAATGTGATAATGATAGCCCAGGGGTCGTCGGAATTGAATCTGGCATTCGTTGTAAGGGATGATGATTGTGAAAAAGCAGTTAGATCATTGTATAAAGAGTTTAATTTAGATAAGACATTTTGATTTATTTTGTGATCATGGCGATGAAAGTATTGGAATTTAATTATTTCACCCATTGATAGATGATATTTAGCTTTAGCTTATCAACAATCTTTATCTGTTACAACAATCTGAGCAATTAATTTGAATAAAAGAAAGTAAATAAATAAATTAATAAATAAATGAATACTGATGGTTAATATCTTATAATGAATTCGGGAAAATTATACGTTGTAGGTGTTGGGCCAGGCCATCATGATCATATGACCTTTCGTGCTAAACAGGTAATCGAAGAGAGCCAAATCATCGTAGGTTATGAAACATATGTATCATTGGTAGAGGATCTTATTAACGGTAAAGAGGTTTACAGATATCCAATGACCCAGGAAGTAGATCGTGCTAATCAAGCCATAGATTTCGCTGAAAAAGGAGGGATTGTGTCTCTAGTTTCATCAGGAGATCCTGGAATATATGGAATGGTAGGCTTGATATATGAAATTCTCGCTGAAAAAGGATGGAAAAAAGGCACAGGAATTGATGTCGAATGTGTACCGGGAGTCTCATCTTTGAATTCATGCAGCGCACTTATTGGATCTCCATTGATGACAGATTTTGCAGTTGTGAGCATGAGTGATCTATTAGTACCATGGGAGATTATCGTCAAACGAGTTGAAGCGGCTGCGCTAGGAGACTTCGTTACTGTTGTATATAACCCATCGAGTAAAAAACGAATACATCAACTTAAGGATGCACGAGACATTTTTCTAAAACATAGAAACCCCGAAACACCAGTTGCAATAGTAAAAGGCGCGTTTAGAGATAGTCAGTCAGTTGTTCTTACTAATTTGGAAAAAATGTTAGAATATCCGGACATGATGGGCATGATAACTACGATTATTATAGGAAATTCATCATCATATAATTATGATGATATGATGATAAATCCGAGGGGATATCGTTCAAAATACCAATTAGTAAAATAAAGATCGTCTTAACCTCCTATTTTTGATTTTCGTTATCTATAAATTTGTTGTGTAAACATAATATTATCAAATTGTCTGATAATGCTTTTACTTATGGTAATCTTATACTATTATATTGCAATTTTGATAGGGATAGCCTCTCAAATAGCGAAATAGGCGATGAAGATGCTCGTAATACTGTCCCTGAATCACTTCCTGATTTTGTCACTGGAAGAATTGCGTTATGCATCCAAACATTTAATATCATAATGAAATCTAAGCCTGACAAGTTTAATACCTCAGTAATTTTGATATCTAAAAATGAATATACGCGAGTTATTACCGATCGCTTAATAGATGGCGGCATTTCTGAGCAATATATAGAAAATGATAATAATTCTAAAACTATTGAAGCTGTTATCAATAACGTTCTTTTTAGAATAACCAATCTTGCAAACCCGCCAACCATTTATTTTATAGGCTCAGTTTGGCAAAAAGAAGTATTTGATTCAATTGCGGTTTCAAAACTCAGGAAATTCAAAGTTCATTTTGAGGGTGCACTTGATCATAGACCATATGAGGCTATACAAAATGACAAATTGTCTGAGGAACCAAAAAAAGGATCCAATTATTATAAGCATAAATTAACTAATAAAGCAATAGACACACTCTTAAACTATATTTTTTCTAATAAGCGAAAGTAAGAAATTATCAATATTAACTTTTCTTTAGCCAGAATTGATGATATTGGAAAAGTTTAATATCAGAATAAAATAAAGTGACTGTGTTGCGGTCATCGTCTAGTTTGGTTAGGACACTGGCCTTCCATATATGATTCTATATGGAGAAAGCCCGTAACCCGGGACTTTGTCTATTAATAAAGACATAGCGGGAATTCAAATCCCGGTGACCGCACTGATTATAAGAATTCATATACTTGTTATTATAAATATAAAATGATGGAACGAAGATCGGTGTATTTTAAAGTCCATTAAATCAGATTTTTGTGATTTCCCTATTAGTTATATTGTGCCTACAAGTTGGAGGTTTTAGAATGGTAATGTATCTACCAGATTATAACTCTTTTAAAGCGGATAGATCTTTACAATAGTAAATCATTTATAAAGATATAGCAGATTCCCAAAAATATATGATACTAAAAAGCTAAGCGTTATCTCATGCTAGCATGTTAAAGCAGGGATCTAAAGTAATTTTTGTATGGAGGGTTAAAGCTTAAAGCTAAAATAGATAGGAAATTTTATAAAATAGGTCTAGATGAATAATGTATGTCAAATACTAGACTTGCTTATTTGTTATACTGGATGCCATTATTTGTGACAATTTCTCTTCTGGTC
>DATEOO010000455.1:0-2906 GCA_035274085.1 Candidatus Nitrosocosmicus sp. | reverse complement strand
AGTTCTTCTATTACACGCTCCATTTCAAAGTAATCTAGCATAGACACAATCTCCTATAGAAAAGAATAATTGGAATACCTCCTTCCTTTCTTCTCAATTTATCTATAAAGTGGTATTGTACTATTTATCCTCTCATTTTGGACAAAGGAAATCAATAGACATTGGTTTGGCTCCGGGTGTTAACTTATCTGTAATGTATGATTGGGCTGAGGCATATACAAAAAATAATATGTGCTATTTTTGTTTTCACCTTGTTGCAGGACAGAGCACATGTAAAGCAAAAGCAGTCGATTTTGAAATTTATCAAGAAACACGGGAGCCTAGACCATTCATATATTCTAAACGAGGTCGACATTGATTATGATACATTGATGAAGATACTTTCCGAATTAAGACAAGAAGGACAAATCGGCTAAGTTAGGATTTGATTAGTAAAGTTACTGCAAAATTATAGATAACAATAAGATTATAACAAAAATTATTATGGATAGAAAGAACCTAAATTTGGATAAACCTCCTTATCCAAGTTATTAGTATTCTGTTGTATTGAAGAGAGGGAGCGTAGTGGTTTTGAATCTATTTTCCAGGATGGATAAAGACAAGGGCGATCCTGTTATTATATCGCTTGATAATCATTACTATAGTTTATTAGCTAATTATAACTAACAGCGCCAACCAAAAAAGTGTTCAATAAACCTATTTCCTTATTGAATAGTATTAAGAAATTTAGAATTAACTCATTGAGATTATTGGCTTGGAATCTACCAAGAAAAAAAAGTATTCGTCTCTAAAAAATTATACAAATCCCATCATATGATTTCGAATTCATACTAAATAAATCAAAAATATTCATTTTCAAATATGGTATCTTTTATGGTTTGAAGGAATATCGATAGCCTGGAAGTTAACTATCTTTGTGGACTAATATAACTACGATACAGGATTTGTCATGTCTTCTGATATCCTGTAGAGGGCCCCCAATCCTCCATCGGCCCTGCTATAAGTTAGTATATACAAATTACCATCAGGGCCTGTTTCTATATCTGTTATTCCTTTGAATCCACTGCCTATTGTTATTGAATTAATCTCATCTTCATTTGTCGCTACCAAATCTTTAGCGATATCTGGATTATTTTCAAACTGCAAGCCGGTTCTATTCTCATTAACTGCCAAGAAAAATAAATTGCCCCTAGTTATGTCTCCTACGAAAATGTTGTTTTCGTATTTTTTGCCTAATTTATCAGATTTAAGAAATTCCAAGTCTGTAATTCCTCTTGATTGTTCCCAACTTAAGACTGGATCAACATAATTTGATCCTTGAAAGCTCACTAGGTCATTTATCGTGATGCCTACAGATTTAGACATTGGTCCCATAATCAACTTCCAGCCGCTATTAAATCCTGGTTCCACAAGATTAATCTCATCGTAGAGATCTTGACCATTTTCTGCATCCCAAACCTTCCCTGTTATAGGATCAAAATCAAATCCGAAACTATTTCTTATTCCATATGCATAATATTTATCTAAAGGGTTTCTATTAGTGTCATTCAGATCTATGAACGGGTTATTTTCTGATGCTGAGCCATCCAATGGATTAACCCTCAAAAGAACTCCACTATCATCAGGAGCAGATCCATCTTTGATATTCTGTAATTGTCCGTCCCGTTGTAATTCACCGATTACCGCATACAGTTGATTATCTGGACCCATCTTAACCTTTCCTCCTTGGTGATTAGTTGCAGGACCGGCTGGCAAGTCTAATATAATTTTCGGATTTGAAAGAAATTGTCCGTCCCATGTATACTTATAAACTCTATTTCTTAATTCATTATTGCTATCAGTTCCTTGACTTTCCTGACCTAATTGACTACCAGTTTCAGTAACAAAAATAAACACGTCAAAATCACCGGGTCGATTATTTCCAATCATTTCATCAACTAGAATATTATTGTCAATTGCAATACCTAAAAGTCCTCTTTCATTTTTACTATTGACATTGGCTAGTTCCAATATGGATTCTGGAATTGTTGGATTTGCCAAGTCTAATTTTGATATGATTCCGTCCTTTTGTGTTATCAGTACTATATTATCTGATAAGAACGCCATGCCTGTTGGAGATTGTATCCCATCTGTCACAAGATCTAATTGCAATGACGGATCATTTAATGATGGTAGTCCCTGCGAGAAAGCTGAAGGTTTTTCAATGCTAATATAGATAATAACTATGAATAATGAAAAAAAGAAATATCTAAAAACCAAACAAGTTTCTATTGACCTACTAGAATAACTAATTTTCAAATTCATAAGGATGTATGTAAACATCGTACTATAAAGATATTACAGTCTTTTGTATTAATTCAAATAAATTAGTGATATAACAGAATTTTTTATCAACTAGTTACCATTTTGTGAGCTCAAGATTTTTCAAATACCTTGACTGGGCTTATTATCAATACTAATGGCCAAGTTTGAACCGCCGACTATTTATGGAAATAGTTTATTGGCTGATTTGTAATGTAGTTGTGAAATATTCACTTTGTAAATTGGTATTTGAAATAACAGTCAACCTATAAAAAAGTCGATTTTTAAAAATAGTTGCAAAGATACTAACTTTTTCATCGTGATTTTCTAAACTCAGATAGAGGCCTACTAGTCTAGGAGTAGGGAACAAATTCCCTTCTCAAATAAATATACTCATTATTTTACCTATTTTAGATATTATTGAATGAAACTGGAAACGGAGTTTCAGTGATTCCTCTATTAAAGTATCTATTATTTCATCGACTGCCAGGATCCAATATTTTACCATTTATCAATCTATTATTGTGCCACCTTTCTAATTCCACACGTATTCGTAGGATTCAAAATATAGAGTTATGAATTAACGATTGACGTGTTTCAGCTTT
>DATEOO010000454.1:0-7552 GCA_035274085.1 Candidatus Nitrosocosmicus sp. | reverse complement strand
AAGAATGCTCTGAACTTTTGGTTTCATTGGACGGTTCGGAGGGCAGATCTTCAAGACCTTACCAAATGAGTAAAGTTGCAAAGTACGTTAATTTACCTAATGACAATCTACTTCTCCAACCTGAGGGTTATAATCCTAGTGGATCATTCAAGGATAATGGAATGGCTGCAGCAGTTACTCACGCGAAGTTACTGAATGTTAAGAAAATAGTTTGTGCTTCGACTGGAAATACTTCGGCATCTGCAGCTATGTACGCCTCAAATGAAGGTTTAGAATGTGATGTTTTCATCCCAAGAGGTGAAATAGCTCCTGGAAAGCTTGGTCAAGCTTTTCAATTTGGTGCTCAAGTAATACAAGTAAATGGTAATTTTGATGATGCTTTAACTCTATCTCTGGATATGGCTTTGAAGGAAGGTGGGTATACAGTTAACTCTTTGAATCCTTTTAGAATTGAAGGTCAAAAAACTATCGTATATCGGATAATGGAACACCTAAATTGGAATCCTCCTGATTGGATAGTATATCCGGGAGGAGCTTTAGGCAATATTTCCAGTTGCGGTAAGGCCCTTATGGAACTTTATGAATGGGGTTGGATAAAAAGAATACCCCGCGTTTTAGTCGTCAATGCTGCAGGCGCAAATACTTTTTACCAGCTTGTGAATGGTTTGTTTGAGGATACCGCACTAAAATGGAATGCCGGCAAAGTTGACACTGATTTAATTGACCGGTTTTATCAAAGACAAGAAGAAAAAAATATCGTACCTAAGACACAAGCAACAGCAATTCAGATTGGAAAGCCTGCTAATATAATTAAAGCATTGAGAACAATTGAGTTTACAAATGGCATTGTAGAACAAGTTCAGGATATAGACATGATGGACGGAATGACCATTGTAGGACTTAATGGGTTTGACTGTGAAATGGCATCAGGATCCGTGCCTGCAGGAATAATGAAACTGCGTCAAAAAGAACTAATAAAAAAAGATGAAATTGTTGTGGGAGTATTAACAGGCAGGCAAAAGGATCCGTCAATCGCTATTCAATATCATTTGCTTGATTCTAATAAATATGCGAGACCACCACGTGAATTAATTAGTTAAAGACTACCATTTTTTTCGTACATCTTTAACATTGACAGGATAGCATTGGATTTATCCTCAGTCTCTTGATATTCTTTGTCAGGAACTGAATCGATTACAATTCCTGCACCAGACTGCGTAAATGCTTTCTTTCCATTAAAAAAAATCGACCTTATGGTTATTGCAAAATCACATGATTGATTGAATGAAAAATAGCCTACAGCTCCAGCATATGGTCCTCTACTTTCAGGTTCAAGATCATTAATTATTTCCATTGCTCTAATTTTCGGAGCTCCTGATATCGTGCCTGCTGGAAACACAGCTCTAAATGCATCGAATGAATCATATTTTTGATCTAACATACCCTCGACATGAGAGACAAGATGTTGTATATGACTAAATTTTTTTACTTTCATTAATTCAGAAGTAATAACCGACCCAAATCGACAAACTTTTCCAAGATCATTTCGAGCTAAATCCACCAACATAGTGTGTTCAGCAATTTCTTTTTGATCCTTTAACAATTCTCGCCTAAGGTGTTCTGTAGCCTTTTTATCTACAGACACCGGTCTTGAGCCAGCAATGGGATAAGTTTCAATTTGATCTCCGGTAATCCTTAGCAACATTTCGGGACTAGATCCAAGTAAAATCCTACAACCGGTCTTGTAATAGAACATATACGGGGAGGGATTAATTTTTCTAAGTTCACCATATAATTTCAAATGGTTTCCCTTAAACGTAAACTTTATTTTCTTTGATAACACTGTTTGAAAAATATCTCCAGCAGATAAGTGCCCTTTAATCTGATTCACTTTTTTTACATATATCTCTTTTTTTATACTTCGTTTTGGATGTGAAAATGTTGAGTCATACTTTTTGGGTGTCTTCGTTTTGCGTTTTATAATATTTGTAATAATCTCGATTCTCGATTTTTCATAAAAAAAATATTCGAGTTTGTCTTTCAAGTGATCGTACACCAAACCATCATCAAAAAACCCAAATTCAAGTAAGGGAAATGATGTACTACTTTTGACATTGATTTTTTCCCAATATTTTATTGCCTCATAGCAAACATAACCCACTAACCCTCCTACATATCTATAATCTTTATTACTAACTCTTGGAAAACATTTTTTTAAGGTGTTGAGAGGGTCTGTTACCAAAATTTTCCATAAAATTCTATGATCCTTATACACTATTAACTGATTATCGTCGCATTTAATTTTGTATTTAGGG
The DNA here is from genome assembly GCA_035274085.1 of Candidatus Nitrosocosmicus sp. Taxonomy (GTDB): domain Archaea; phylum Thermoproteota; class Nitrososphaeria; order Nitrososphaerales; family Nitrososphaeraceae; genus Nitrosocosmicus. The sequence continues at coordinate 5,237 of DATEOO010000454.1, read as the reverse complement.
CCAAAGCCTATAATAGAAGATTCAACCAATTCCTGAGGTCCTTCCAATGATTCAAAAATGAATAAGTCACTGAACTCTTCTGTTAAACCCTCGAATATATCAAATGGATGCATATTAGTATTCAAACTAACAAATGTTGGCTCAGTGTCTATCTTGAAGAGACTATTTAAATCACTTGACATTGAAAATCCCTATTTAACGTAAATCCTCTAATTCATCTTTATTAAAAGTGGCCTTATTTGAAAGGGGTTTTCTTCCTATAAACCCTTCATTTTTTCCATGCCAGAATTCAACTTTGTCCTCACCTACTTTCCAGCATAACCATACTTCCTCGTCAAAACGTTTTGCAGGGAAATCTAGAAGGCCTTGATCAAAACTCTTGATCAAAATACCCAAGTCCTCGAGCGCCTCTATATCTTTATACAATTCTGTAATTGCCTTGTTAATTTGACTTTTCTTTGTGAAAAAGGACTCGTGTGACACTTCCTGATCTATCAATGTATCTAATTCTGTCTGCAGATCCATTAAATATTTTCTTTGCATCAAAATATTGGCAAATTTAATCCTGACTTCTGGTAATATGCTGTTAGCTTTGATGGGGGTAAAGAAATCGAACACGAAGAGAAATTAGGTCAATAAATATTTATTTTTATTTAATCTTTAGCATTAATCAGTCCAAAGTGGGACAATTATGAATTAATATTATAATTACGCAACTGAATTGAATGAGGATGATTAAAAACAAAGATCCTATTGTTAAGTATCATAATTGTATGTCATTACGTGATTCCTTTAGTGCTTTGGATTTTGCTTTCAAATATTCTGATCCTGAAAGAATAGTTAGCAGATCTGTTAAAACTGATTCAAACTTACATATTACAGATATAAATAATATAATTTATAATTTTGACTTACCTGTTAAGACATCGACTCTTGTTGTTAGCGTCGGCAAAGCATCAGAGAAAATGCTTATAGGATTCTTTAATAAAATGAAGGGTAAAATTAAGAAAGCTATATTGATTATCCCTATTGGATATACAATAGAAAAAAATAACTTTGAATTATTGGAAAACACAACAGTAATCCAATCATCTCATCCAATTCCTAATGTCAAAAGTACCTTGGCAGCTAGAAGAGTAGTTGAGGAATTACAAAATGAAGATGATATTCAGTTAATAGTCTTCTTAATATCCGGAGGTTCATCTTCTCTGATGGTATCACCTATAGAGGGAATCAAGCTGGCGGATAAGAAAATCATTAACAAAATGCTAATAACCTCAGGAGCTGATATACAGCAGATAAATGTAGTTAGAAAACATCTCTCGCAAATCAAGGGGGGTAAGATACTGCGTGTTATAGATTCGAATATTCCAGTAATAAGTTTAATTCTATCTGATGTAGTAGGTGATCACCTCGATACTATAGGCTCAGGATTAACCTCTTCAGACACATCTACATTTAAAGATGCGCTTTCTATTTTGGATACTCATTCTATTTTGAGTTACAACACCAAATGCATTAGAAAAGTAAAAGCCGTGCTGGAATCAGGGGTTAGGTCACAAATACCTGAAACCATGAAACTAGAAGAGTTTCGAATGAGACGTGTAACTAATATTATTGTCGGAAACAATTCAAATTTTTGCAGACTAATTGAGGAATATTTCAAAAAAAGAGGTTACTTCACAAATTATATGGGCTCGAATTACGGAATTTCTATGCATGATTTCATTAAGCTTGCCTCCAAGATAATTAAAGTAAAAAATGAACCAAAAACCTGTGTGATTTTAGGTGGAGAAGTCACCAATAAGCTATCTGGACGTACAATTGGCATTGGAGGTAGGAATCAAGAGGCAATATGTCGTATGTTGCATTTATGTAGAGATAGCAGTCTCCGCGATTTTTCTGTAATTTGTATAGGGACTGACGGTATTGACGGAAACTCCCCTTCGGCCGGTGGCTTTATTACACCAAAGACTATTGAACTGCTGAAAAGGAAAAAGTTAGATGTTAATAATTATATACAAGGTAACAATTCTAATGTGTTGCTCACCAAATTACGTTCAAAAATTGACACAGGCTATACGGGGGCGAATTTCAACGACGTTTATCTTTTTGTTCGAAATAATTAATAATGCGTTTTACTATATTTCTCTAAATCGTCCATTCTATAGGAATATCCTGATAGAGCCCATTTGGAAGTATTCTCCTTATAGAAATTGGTAATGTTTTCTTTTCCAGTTCATATTTAGCTATCATGATAGTATCTGTAAATTCTAACGGTATTTTTGTTAGAATAGGCGCCCCCAACGATAATTGTAACGAACGGGCACCAGTGATCCTGGCTTTCTCAAACCTAGTTAATCGAATAGGGCCAATGCTGATTTCGTTATTCTTAGATGGGATCTCCTTCATCTTAAATTCTGCATCAGCGTCATAAGTTTTGTAGGCTATGACCGTCTTTGATTCTTTATTGTCTACCTCACTTATCTTATTGCCTGCAATTCCGGGTTGCAAATTATCTTTTCCAACGTCACCATTTTTATCCATCTCCAAATTATCATCCTTCGTTGCACTTGACTTCTTTTTTGCTCTCTTGACAGCCACTACTATGCAAAAAGATTAAATTATATAATTAAATGTTGCTGAAAGTTCATATTTATAAATCTTTTATTGATATTTGTGTCATCTGATTTTCAAAGTGTTTCTACAATTCCAATTAAAATAGGCTTAAATCGGGCACATAAATTAGAAGGTGAGTTTAAGAGACATTTGTCACCACTAACTGTAAAAAAATTGCTTAGCATATTCCCTATTAATGGTAGAATCAATAGTTATTATTGCAAATTCATTTACGTCCAGGTAGGTCTCCAACTTGGATCTGAAAAGCCCATCAACATATTTAAAAAAGGAGATCTAGCATTTTCTCCGTTAGGGAATTTCATTTGTATTTTCTTGGATGATGCTACATTAAACCAAAAACTGAATCTCTTGGGAAAGGTTACGTCAGAAAACGTCGATATATTACAATCTTTTAAAGTAGGAGACTACTTAAGCTTTGAAAAGTCCCCAAATTAAGAATTTCCTACTTTAATTTTTGGTATATTCTATGTCCACTGTATCCACCTATCGATTTTATAATGCTCTTACTTTCTAAATTTTTCAAGAAATTGTTGGCAACCGAAATTTTCACACCTAATGCCCTTGCATAGGAGTGAACTGTAATTGCTTTCATCGAATCCAGTGTCTTTAATCCCTGACCTTCTTCAATTAATACTGAGAGCTTTTGTTTCTGCTGAGTTTTAGATGTTGGTGTCTTTTTTACTTCTTCCTTTTTACCTGCCTTGCTCTCCTGAGATTTAGAAGTATTCGACTGACTTGGTTTTTTCTTATTACCGCCCATTGTTTAACAAAAATTCTCTATTCGCAGATTATTTATATCTTTAAGATTGGTTTGACCTTGAGGGTTATTCTAAAACACATGAGGATATCTTTGCATCTATTGCGTATAGTTACTTCTGTTACTCCAGCTAATCGAGATATATCCATCTGTAAAATATTAATCCCAAGAAGAACCGATGCAAGGTATAGATATGCTGCTGCAATGCCATTTGGAGATTTGCCATCTGACAGAAGATGATTTTCCGTTTTTTTGGCCATCTCAATGGCCAGACGCTCTATTTTTGCATCAAATTTTGCAGTGTTAGCCAACTTCGAAATATACTGATTGATATGGATTGATTGTATATTTATTATGGAAAAACTCTGCTTGTTTTTATTTCCAATACTGGGATTTTGGTGTAAAAAATCGGTGATTTTATTTTGGCCTTGAATTGTCATGACGGTATCATCATTCTCACATATCAATACCATAGATCGATAGTATTTTGAAGCCAATTTCAGATTTTCACCACAGTCTTCGGTGTTACCATTATGATTTACTATTTCGTTAAGAGATCTAAGGACCTTACAAATTTTGCATGCGTAATATACAGCCGCAGCAGCCATGGATCCAGATGATTTTCCCTTGGTATCGTTCCTATTCTCATAATTTCTGTATATTAATGCAGCCGTTTCACATACAACTTTAGGAAATGACATGAGGGAACAAATTTCATTGATTTTTGATAAGACATTGGAAAGTCTCCTGTCTTTCGAATTTGAGATTCTTATAATATTGTTCCATTTCCTAAGATTAACAACTGACTTTCTGATATCATCATTGAAATGTCGACCAGAATAGTCTTTGCACTGGCTATCGATCTCAGTATGAAGACCATAATCATGATACGCCATACTATTAACACCGCTTGCTCTCAAGTTATTAGATTTTTGTCCGGCCTCGTTAACAAAAGCGTCTGGCCCTTGATATTCCAAATTTTCTTCAACCACATAACCGCAAATGCTACATACAAATTCGCCTTTTACTGTGTCTTGGACCAGATTTGCATGACATTCGGGACATTCATTCAAGAGATTTATATTATTCAAAGCCACTTGTGTCACCTATTTCTTATTGTTTTTAATTTTCTTTTTATTTTTAGATTTGAAAGAAAAGTCTTTTTTTCCTGTAACTACAAAATACAATTTTAAGCCTGCCATCTTACTTTTGGCTTGAACAAAAGGAATTATAGACGCGTAGGGGGAATTCACTGACCCAATTAATTCTGCGATCTTGCCTATCCTCTTTTCTTTATTATCTACAACTATCAAGCCCGACTTCACATACGGACGATAATTCTCAACTTTTACTATTAAGCGTCCGCTCTTAGAAAAATGAAGTATTTCTCCCAACAATTCCATAGCCAAAATTTGATAATCACTATTACTTACATATTCTTCTGTCAATTAAAGCTATCAAATCTATCAATTAATATTATCATTTAATCATCAGTATAGGTCATGACGGGATTTGAACCCGCGACCTAAGGTTTACAAAACCTTCGCTCTGCCAGGCTGAGCTACATGACCATGATTTTATTATCAATTAAATTCTGTAATTAAAAGCTTTTGTATAAATATTGACTCATTTTTCTAATAAATATGACTGAAAATAAAAAAAAGAAAATATTTGTTGTTAACGTACGCATCGAGAACAAGCCATTTCTCAACGATCCAGAAGGGGAGACAGTGCTTAACGATCTTATTCTAAAAGAGAACTATTCAGATATAGTTTCGGTCAGATCAGCCAAGACTTTATTGATCAAAGTATTTTCTGAAAACGAGAGAGAGGCGTTGTC
>DATEOO010000453.1:0-13114 GCA_035274085.1 Candidatus Nitrosocosmicus sp. | reverse complement strand
GATTCTTTTAATTCCTGGATTGATTTATTTACTTTATCCTTTTGCTCCGGGGTCACTTTATCTTTTAAGTCTTGATTAATCAATTTTTCTGCAGAATATAGTAAATTGTCTGATTCATTCTTTAATTCTGCTTCTTCTCGTTTCTTTTTATCTACTTCAGCAAATGCATCCGAATCTTTCTTTAATTTTTCAATTTCTTCTTTGGATAATTTAGAGCTAGCAGATATAGTAATCTTTGATTCTTTGGATGTAGCAAGATCTTTGGCTGTCACGTTCAGAATTCCGTTAGTATCGATATCAAATGTGACCTCTATTTGTGGAACACTTCTAGGAGCAGGCGGTATGCCCGATAAATTAAACATACCTAGTGAAACACAATCAGCAGCCATAGTTCTCTCACCCTGAACAACATGGATTGTAACTGCGGTCTGATAATCTGCGGCAGTAGTAAATACCTTACTCTTTTTGGTAGGAATAGTAGTATTTCGTTCAATTAGAGTTTCTTTAAGTCCACCCATAACTTCCACACCAAGAGTCAAAGGAGTAACGTCAACCAACAAAATATCAGTAGATACTTCACCTGAAATTATTGCACCTTGAATTGCAGCTCCCAAAGCAACTGCTTCCATTGGATCAACACCACGTTCAGGTTCCTTGCTCATTACAGATTTTACAAATTCTTTTACTATTGGCATTCGGGTAGGGCCCCCAACCAATACTATTTTTTCTATATCTGAAGCTGACAATTTTGCATCCTTGATAGCTTGTAGCATTGGATTTCTACATCGTTCTACCACTGGACGCAATAATTCCTCCAATTTTGCCCTATTCAAAGGAATAGCAAAGTTCTTTGGACCAGTGGATTGATCGTATGCCAAAAATGGTAGGTTTATCTCCGTGGTGACGATATTTGATAATTCGATTTTTGCCTTTTCTGCAGCTTCTCTAATCCTCATCATCGCTGCTTTATCATTTTTGATGTCTATTCCAGATTGGTTTTTAAATTCATTTACAAGATAATCTATCAAAATATTATCCATATCTGTGCCACCAAGTTGTGTATCACCTGAAGTACTCTTGACCTCAAATACACCGCCACCCATTTCCATGATGGTAACATCTAAGGTCCCTCCTCCAAAATCAAAGACCATAATCTTGAGATCATGGGTTACTTTATCTAATCCAAATGCTAGTGAAGCAGCGGTGGGTTCATTAATTATCCTAACCACTTCTAATCCGGCAATTTCTCCAGCGTCTTTTGTTGCTTGTCTCTGATTGTCATTAAAGTAAGCAGGAACAGTAATTACAGCTTTATCGACTGTATCACCAAGAAATGCTTCAGCATCCTTCTTGATTTTTTGAAGAATAAATGCAGATATTTGCTGTGGAGTATATTCTTTCCCCAATACTCTAAATTTGTAATCAGTACCCATTTTCCTTTTGGCGGCAATAACAGTTCCTTCAGGATTTGAAAGCATTTGACGTCTAGCAGGTTCTCCAACCAATAATTGACCATCCTGCGAAAATGCAACCACTGATGGAAAGGCTTTCCCTCCTATTGAGGCGCCTTCAGCAGCTTGTATTATAACTGGCTTTCCACCGATCAAAGCAGCAGCGGCAGAATTACTAGTTCCCAAATCAATTCCTATTATTTTTCCCATTTAAACTTCATCTCCTTTTGTATCCTCTTTATTATCATTATCGATATTTTTAATTATCTTTTTGGAAACCTCCACTAAACTTGGACGAAGAACACGATCATTTAATAAATAACCCTTCCTAATCTCCTTAGTAATAATATTTTCTTCGGCATCATCTTCAACATAAGAAAATCCTATAATTTCATGAAAGTTAGGATCAAAAACACTATTCAAGGCTTTGATTTCTAAAACACTTTCTTTTTCTAAAAAGAGATCAATATTTTTTAGTATATTAGTCAATCCTTCGAGAATGGAAATATCGACTTTGTGGTGTTTTAATGTATCTAATGCCCGTAAAAAATCTTCGCGTAAATTAACCACGGTTGACAAGATATCGGCCTTCACGGAAAGTATTCTCAGGGCGTTTTGTTTTTCAATATTTTTTCGATAATTATCGAAATCTGCTAAACTATATTTTAATTTGTTAAATGTGTCGTCATACAATTTTCGATAATGTTCCAAATCGTCTCTTGTTTCCTTTAATTCGGCAGTCACATCTTCAACGGATAATTCAGTTTCTAAATTTTGATTAGGTTTATTGGTGTCATCGTCTAATAATAGATAATCATTATCTTGATCATTTTTTACTTGATCTTCGTTTTTAGTTTTATCCATAATAATAAATTTGGTTAAATCTAATAATTACATATCGATTATAGCATGATCCGGAAGCAAAGTAAATAAGATGAGAATATTTTGCATCCGATCGATATTGCGGTTTGAAATCAAGCAATTAAGCATAATTACTTTTTATAGAAGATCTAGCACCACAAGCTTCACATATCATAAAGCCTAACTTCTTAATTTTTTCTGTTCTAGTGTCTGGGCTACCGCAAACAGGACAAATAACATAGTCCTTTACATATCGATCGATCAAACCTCCGAAAGAGGATACAGGTTTTCTGCCCAAAAAAATAACCCGTTCACCAGAAATATATCCTGCAGATGCTAATTCCTTATTTAAATACAGTAATAATTTTTCAGGATCACGTCTTAATGCCTTTGGAAAATCCATGAAATTTCTAAAAATTGTTCGTTGGCCAACCCATATCACTCTTGGAACAGGGACTTCGAGTCTGGAAACTTCTTTCTTTACAACATTTCCCAGTTTATTTTGCAACCTATCTAACAAGGACATATAACCAGACTCATCTTGGATTGACATGCTATAGATTATAACAAACCAATTAATGTACGTTGTGATAATAATTAATTTAAATAATTACAAGTAATAAGAATCAGAATACTGATCTAAACCCAGATGTATTATTTTGAATTATCCAATCTACAAACGGATGCAAAGTATTATAAGGCAAACTATCAGATTTTTCCACGTTATAACTTAACATAACCATCCGATTTAACAATAAATTATGTAATTTTTTATCTAATTGATCTCTTTTAAAGGGATCATAAATTTCAAAAAAACATTTTTGTCTGTGGTATGAAATATGATGTGCATAGCAGTACATAAGCAAAGTAGGATCTCGACTAATCCGTTTATTTATCTCTCTCTCTTCAAATGTGGGGCTATTTTGCATTTCAACATAAATTTGAAGAACCCGTCTTTGATAATTTTCCTTAATCAATTCAATATTAGAGGGACCTATATCTTTTGATAGAAAAATTTCACGCTTTAGTTGATCAATAGTTTTTCGCGTGATATCTTTTGCAGATAACATATCTAAATCATTTTTGACTCCAAAATTTTTTCCGAAGAGAAAAAAAATTCCTAAAATTTCATGTTGATCGACGAATGGAAAGTCCAAATCACCATTAAGAAATTTTGATAATCTTTCGTAAATGTTACCAGGCAAAAAGAATCCCATATAGGAATCAGAAACTACAGTCAAGGCAATTGAAGAGGCATATGCATATAATAAATATTTTTTCGTGCTTTATTGGCTGTTTGGCCGTGTACGTAAAGAATGGTCCTAGGCTTTAGAATAGAATCCAGCTTTTCTTTCATAAATTTGACCATCGTTCATTGCCTTTTTTATGTGCAATTTAGCATCTGAATCACTAAATTTACCGGTTTTTATTAGTTCTCCAATGAATACATTCTCCTCAACGTCATTCTTTTCTTCTCCGGAAAGACTTGAAAATATCTCCATGAAAAGTTTTAGTTTTGATATTTCGCTGAAAGGTTTTCCATGCAATACACCCAGATCAACTTTACCAGTATTGACATCAACGCCCGCTGTTTCTAACATTCTTTGAACTAGAAACAACGATCTTTCTGCATCCTCTCTTTCGACTCTATCTTTTAACAACAATCTTGCGCGAGCAGTGGCAAGTCTCACTAGACCCTCTAATTGCCTGGGCGTAACGGTAATCATACTGTCTGAATCAACATTTCTCATTTTCATATAATAGTCACGGATAATATTTATCGCCTCTCGAGTCAGCTCGGGTTCAACAATTTGCTTAGCAAATGCCAAGTATTTACTAAAGAGATCTATATTAACAGCGGCTTGAGATGATTTTTGGACATCTTTATGGATTTCTAAAATATGGCTGGCGATTTTACTATCTTTTTCTTTTTCTGGAAGATCGCGGATGACATAAACAAGATCAAACCTTGTAAGGAGCGGAACTGGAAGATTTACATTTTCAGTGATATTTTTATAGGGATCATATTTGCCATACATGGGATTCGCAGCAGATAGTATAGAGGTTCTCGCATTTAATGTTGCCACTATACCGCCTTTAGCAACTGAACAAGTTTGTTGTTCCATAACTTCGTGAAGCGCTGAACGATCCTCAGCTTTTATTTTGTCGAATTCATCGATACAAACCAAACCTTGATCTCCAAGTACTACTGCACCTGCTTCAAGCATCATTATTCCGGACTTATCACGAACTACAGCAGCTGTTAATCCTGCTGCAGTGGAACCTCTTCCAGAAGTATATAATCCCCTAGGAGCTATTTTTGCGGCAAATTTAAGCATTTCAGACTTGGCTGTTCCTGGATCACCAACCAATAGGAGGTTGATATCACCTCTTCTTGTTGACCCATCGTCCAATTTTTTGGTAATAGACCCCACAATTAGAAGCAAAATGGATTCTTTTATGACTTCGTGTCCATAGATATGTGGAGCAAAGGATGATACCAGCTTATCATAGATATCAGGTTTTTTTGACAAAATTAGTATTTGTCGTTCATCTTCTGCACTGATTGATATCCGCTCTATTGATCGAGTTTTCTTATCTCCAGCCCTACCTCCAAGATATTCTATATTATTGCCTTCCATTCGTAATCTAAACAAAGAAGTCTTTTGAGTGGTGGAATTGCCCGAAACAAATGAAGATTCTTGATCTATTCTAATAATTCCTGTCAACATAATCCTATCCCCTGGTCTACATTGGTCAACCAAATCACCAAGAATTGTCACCTCTATATAATGAGGAAGTTGTCCTGCAGGAAGATCCTCAGGCAATTCTTGTAATCTAACCAATTGAAAATCGATAAATAGACTGCTTTCTACATCCATTTCCATTTCTTTTTCTGAGCAATTAAGGCATCTTTGTGGTTTTTTTAAAGATAACCCCTTTAATTGTGAAAAACTGATTTGATTGCAATTCAGACATCTATATGCAATTCTTTTTCCTAAAGGTTTAACTTCTGAGGAACGTACCACCATTCCGGAAACGCCCAGTAACTTATTAATAACATCGGCATTTATGTCACGCAGTCCTTTTTGAACAGCATAATTTCCTATTCTCACTCGGATATGCTCTCTAATCTCATTTGTATAATCTGGATGAATTTCCAATAGAACAGAAATAACAGCTTCATTAAAAGCTGAAAGCATTTCATCTGGATTGTGAGTGATATCCTTTGCAAGTAGTGGACTGAAACTATCAAAATCAATATAATCAATAGTAATAGAAGTCGAGGATGTCGCCATCATATTATTAATTTTATCAAAATACTTGTAATTACCATCACGATCCTTAAATGAACGTAAAAAAACCTCTAGTTCATTGGATAATGCAGATATGGTTTGTTGTTCTTGTTCCTGCATATTTGATGGATTAGGAGGTTCAGCATTATTCAATCTTTAACACCAGTTTTTTAAAATTAGATGTCATTTTATGGAAATTCTCATAGAGAAGTTTTTCTTCTGACGAAAGTTTTTCTTCAAGTTCTGGCACCAAAGGAGAAGAAGCAGAGAGTTTGACTATCTTTTGTAGCCTAGAAGCTATGAATGGATTCAAAGACACTATTAATGATTCCCTGTCTTTCTCGGCGATGGTACGAAGATAATTATTTACGCGCGCATAAAAGTCTGGTTCTATTGTAGATACCTCATGGCTCGGCGATATTCTTTCTCGATTTAATGCTCTTTTAATATAAGATAATTGATCATCATCATGAACTTCTACTACACCTTGTTCACTCAAAATAATAGAGATCCATCTAGGAATCGAAGTCATATCTCCTTCTTTAGCGCTAATAAAAATAAGTGGTTTTATAGATATTTCAATATCCTTTAAATATATTACTCGTACATCCTTTAGAAGATATTCTAGAGTAGAAAAAGTATAGAGGATTGAAATATCATCTATACCTGAAATTAAGTTATTTGCAACACCAGGATTAACGTTAACATTAACATCACCCACATCATCATGTGACGGCAGCCACGAATTCACAAAAGTAATTATCATTCTTAGTTAATAAAATTTCAATGCCAGATTAACAGTATCCTCTATAGAGTATTGAATAATTTTAAATTAGAAAAAGATAGATAATACATCACGATGGAAAAACGGCATCAGGAGCAGAAGCCAATAGTTATTTCTGATATTATGTGGGTCGAAAAATACAGACCAAAACATCTAACTCAAATAATTAATCAAAAAGAAATTGTAAAAGGCTTAGAAAATTTAATGAAAAAACCTAACGAATTACCACATTTGTTGTTTACAGGATCTGCAGGGATAGGTAAAACTACTACAGCTTTATGCCTTGCAAAACAAATGCTAGGAGATAACTGGAAAAGAGATACTCTAGAGCTTAATGCATCAGATGAAAGAGGAATAAAAATGGTTCGTGAAAGAGTAAAAGAATTTGCATCGATCATGAAGCTTTCAATAAATCAAGAAAAAAACGAGAGGCCGTTTAAGATCATCATTTTGGATGAAGCGGATGAAATGACTACAGAGGCTCAAACAGCTTTAAGGAGAATAATAGAAGATAGTGCCAAAACTACTAGATTTATTTTTATTTGTAACTATCTTTCACATATAATTGAACCAATACAAAGTAGATGTGTAATTTTTCGATTTTCAAAGGTTTCCGAGGAAGAGGTTATTGAATATTTGAAGGATATTTGTAAAAAAGAGGGAATAAAAGTTGAAGAAAAAGCGCTCCTTAGAATATATGAACACACAAATGGTGATTTAAGACATTCAATCAATATATTGCAAGCTGCCTCCGTGAACGGAAATATAAGTGTGCAGCAGGTTCAAAATGCAATTGGTATATCTGGAAAAAGTATAATAGCTGATATTATAAAATTAGCTATTAATTCCAAATTTAATGAGTCAAGAATAAAATTATTAGAATTATTATATGTTTATGGAGTGTCAGAAACAGATTTTCTAAAATATGCCAATGAAGAGATTTATAAGCTTGATCTGAAAGATCCCTATGAAATTTCTTCTATAATTGCAGAATACGATTATAGACTTGCAAACGGCGCACATCCTGAAATACAACTAGCAGCCTTTTTAGCACAATTAGGCAAGATAAACTTGAAAAAAGACAAAGCTAATTAAAAATCATCCTCAAATTCATCGCCACCATCCTCTTCTGTTACATCATCGAAATCTTCTTCGAATTCTTCACGTTCTTCCGCGGTCTTATATGGGATATCTGCTTCTCCTAAATTTCCGCAAACTGGACACTTAAATTCAATTGTTTGACCTTCAAGGTCTAATAGAAATTCTTTGGTGAAGACCTCATCACAGTTTGAACAAACAAGAGTAGTTTGTATATTTTCTTGAGTGAATTTATGCGACTGTACCCGAAAGATTGTGTTCACCATACTTATTTTACCTTTAAAGATTCGGTCTTTATTATAACCTTATCTTTTTATAAATCTAAGGTTTTTAACAAAACAACTATCTAAGAATATTAACTCATGCCCAATAATTTATGCATTTGTGGAATTACTCTTACATCCTTATAAAAACTACAAACTTCATCATATATTTTCAATATTTGTTTATTAGAGGGAGGGTCAAATTGATAGCTAGGCTGAAGTGTTATACCACTCAAATTACTAATATTTGGACGCTCAAAAACTCTAGAAAGCAAGTCTCTAACTTCATTTAACGTTGTGGAATTTGTAAATACGATTTTTATAAATGAAATTTTATCGCTCCTATTTAATGCGATATCCAGACAGCTTAGTTCATTTTGTAAAAGGTTTTCATAGGATTTGGATTCAATTACTTTTGAATCAGATGTTTTAAATTCAACTTTACAAAAATCAAAATAAGGCAAAGCCAATTCAAACCTTTTCCAATCAAAACATGACGATTCCAGATACGTTTTAATTTTTAATTCATTTTTGACAAAATCTGCAAGAGCAATCAAAGATTGAGTTTGTAATAAAGGTTCTCCGCCGGTAAAATTGATTTTATAGAGGTTTGGTTGAAGATGTTGAAGGATAAGGTATTTAGCTTCATTAATTGTATAACTTTTGCCACTTGTAGGTGATAGCGAATATTTTGTATCACACCAATGACATTTAAGATGACAGCCTGAAAAACGGATGAAGAGAGTCTTTGTTCCTGCGAGGATACCCTCGCCTTCAATGCTGACAAACATTTCGTTTAATTGAACCTTGCTCTGTCTGTTGATAACAGGAAGACTGTCATCATGATCCACATAATTATTAGTACCATTATCATTATTGATTTTTGGATTAATAACTGACATAATTCGTTTTGTCCTCCAGACCAGCTTTCAAAATTGCTTGTTTTCGATTCATGCAAGACTCACAAATCCCACAATGTTTTGAAAGGTTAGTTTTTTTATTGGTAGATCCCAAATAACAGCTCCATGATTGAAAAATCTTGTCGCCCAATATTTCATATCCTATCAAAAGCAATTCAGATTTACTTATGTTATCCATGGCGGGAGACCAAATATGAAGCTTTTTTCTTAACCCCAATTTGATTCCATCAATTTCAGACATATAAAGTGCTTTTTCTAGAGAACGTGTAAAAGGGGGACGGCAATCAGGATATCGAGTATCTCCCGAGTGAGCACCGTATACTACCAATGGAATATTTAAAGAAGTTGCCCATACAGAAGCAAGAGTCAAAAAAACAGTATTTCTTAAAGGTACTACCATAGTATAGTCAAAAGTTGATGGAATTTTAGATTTGGATCCGGTCAAAATATTTGTTTTCCCTAGCAAGGTTTTTAGAAACGATATGTTAATTATTTCGTGTTTTTTACTCTTCAATAATTTTGAAAAGCGCTTTGCAACGAGCAACTCATTGGATGCACGTTGTCCATAATCAAAAGAAATCAAATACAATTCTAATCCCATTTTTTTTAGATACGTAGCTGTGCTGATAGAATCCAAGCCGCCACTAAATATACAAACAGCTTCAGAAAAATTATGAATGGAACCAGATTTTTCTTTCAATTATTATTACTACCCCTCATTCACTAATGTAAACCTGACGACGATGTTGCGGGAACGCTGTCCTCAGTGTTCTTAAAATATCCCACTAGTCCCCCTATTCCGTATGAAACGGAAATCATGACTCTAGTAGAAAAGAGTATCATCTCATAATTATCTGTGTAATTATAATAAATTGTAACAACTAACAAAGATGAAAGGAGCAATGCCCCAGCTATCAATTGTTCGATACTGAATATTTTAGAATATTTTTTTAAAAATATGAAAGTTGAAATGTTACCTAATGATAAACCAGTTAGCAACAGAAATGGATAATATTTTTGGAAAAAGGGGATCAAAAGAAATGGTAAAGCCCATGTTAAACCATTTATCAGTTTTATTAGAAAGGGCCAAGAAATACTTGTTGAGACCCGGTCTCGAAATACTTTACGCATTGATAATATAGGCTTCAAAAATAATAATAACGATACAGCAAAGCAGCCTATCCATATTATGTAATAATAGAAATAACTGAAATTATAAACAAATACTATATGTGATAAAATTGAAGCTAATCCAAACCACACAGATATAAAAAAAAATATGAATGAGAAGATCCTGGTCATTCACTTTAAAAAACTTTACAGAGTATATAATTTAATAAGGTGATCTAAAAATATGTAACCTGTCAGAAAAAAAACATGAAGGCCTGTAAATTATGCAATAGAGTAAAATTTTATTCTATTAATTATTTATTTTCTGACACTTTGTGCAATGAGTGTTATATAATCCTGAAGGAAAAATCATCCAGGGAAAGGAAAAATCATTCCATTTCCTAAGGCTAATTACTCCTGAACAGATCCACACTTATTACAAAATTTCGAAGAAGATTTGATCGTACCACCACAGTTAATACAGTATTTTTTTTCAATATCTCCAGATTGTTTATTAGTGTTTGAAGTGTTTTCATGTTGAGTAGAGTAAAAATCTGCGATAGCACCAGTGGGTTTAAAGGTTTCATCTATATCTGGAAGGTATCTAGAAGGAGGAGACGACATCCCGGTCTTTGAATCTAATTTATCTTCCAAATATGAAAGTAGACGAGGAGTAGGTGTATCTGTTTTTGAATCTTGGATTTGTTCACCCAACCAAATTGCAAATTTTTTTAGTGTCATTTCAGGTGTAGAAAAGGTTAGAGAATGGGTGGACATGTAGTCTTCAGTAGCCAATCGCCCATTAAAGATTTTCATAACATATACTAAAAAATTGTGTTTATTAATTATTGTGAATTACCACATTTATTACAAAATTTTGCTTGCTTTGGAATTGATGCAGCACAAACAATACAGTTTTTTTTCAACCCTTTTGAATCAATGGAATCTTGCTTAGTAATTATTATATCTACTGGTTTATAGGTAGGAACTTCTTGCGGCAACGGGAAATCATATTCTTCATTGTTAGAAGATGGAGTCGATGGGTAAACAGAATTAGAGGAGGAGGAGGAGGAGGATGGCAAGGTAGAGGGCAGGGTAGAAGAGGATCCAGCATGGCCACCAGCGGATATAAAACCATCTACTCCAAAACTACCACTACCACTACTATTAGTACCGCCATCGAAATTCCCACTATTCCCTGGTCCTGAGGGATAGGAGGAGGGAGAAGTGGAGGGTGTGGATGTAATTGATCGTTCACCTTTGCCTTTTGCAGAACCAGTTTTATCGAGCGCTGTTTTAAGTTCGAGAATTACACGACAAGCTAAAAAATTTAAGGCGGAAGAAGATACAAGGAATTCACCCATTCTTGAAAAATATTCATTACTTTCCATTTTTCCTTGTTTAAATAACTGAGTTGAATCAAAAAAAGATTCATAATTATCTTGAGTTTCATTAACTAATTGTTTTAGTTTCTCGGTTAAGAGACCCAGTGTATCCACTCCAAAGGACATTACTTGAAAATGAATAAGAACAAATTTAAATTTATGTAATTACTGCAACTATAGATAGCAATCTATGATAAAATTATACTTGCCAATATTATCATCGTATAAAAATAATTCTGGGTGAAATAGTTATGAAATTTTTAGAAGACAATTCAGATTTTGGAATAAATCCATTAGATAAGAAATACAAAGTATTATCAGGCAAAAATTTTTTTGTATTATGGTCTAGTTTAGGCATCGGATTATTGGTAATTTCCGCAGGTTCATTTATCTCTTCTTCAAATTTATCAGAAGCAATTATTGCAATAATTGTGGGATCTATTGTAGGCTCTGTTTTATTAGCCTTAGCAGGCAAAATAGGTAGTGATCATTCAATTCCTTCGATAGTAAGTATGAGGCCAGCCTTTGGTTTACATGGCTCATATTTTCTTACAATCCTAAATATCTTTCAATTAATAGGCTGGTCGACTTTTGAGATAACAATATTATCAAAAGCTGCAAACATTTTTAGTAATGGATATATTGATTTTTATATTTGGTCGATCGTTTTCGGAATAGTAATCATCCTCTTTTGTATTTTGGGACCATTGAAAATAGTTAAACAGTGGCTAACCAAGTTTGCCGTCTGGATCGTATACGGTTCAACAATCATCATGCTCATAAATATAATATTAAATGGTACCAATAATTTAGATACAGTTAGTTTAATAAATTCAGGTTTTACTGAATTTAATTTTTTTAATTCTCTAGACTTAGTTATTGCTATGCCATTATCATGGCTACCGCTAGTAGCTGATTACAATAGGTTTGCTAAAAAAAGCAAAAATGCTTTTTTGGGAACATTTATTGGATTTTCAATTACAAACTGTCTTTTTTATGTAATCGGGCTCTTATTAGGCATTAGTGACATATTTGCAATACTACTTGCAATTCAAACCTTCTTTTACGGATTTGTCCTACTGGTATTGATCGTTGATGAAGTAGATAACGTTTTTGCAAATATTTTCTCATCTGCAATGTCATTTAAGAACATATACAACAAAGTAAATTACAAATACCTTGTTGTTTGTTTCACAATAGTAGGAGTAATTCTATCCAATTTAATTCCAATTTACCAATATGAAAACTTTCTATTGATAATAGGAGCACTATTTGCCCCGCTATTTGCGATTGTTTTGACGGATTATTACATTATAAGGAAGGGGCGGGTATCTATCGAGAAATTCTATGAAAAAAAGAAAAGATTCAAAATATCATCCTTTTTTTCTTTCTTCGTTGGAAGTATTACGTACTTTATTCTCTCCCCTATCTCTCCGCTTCATTTGGAGGACTTTACATTAAATATAGGTTCAACTATTCCAAGTATAGCAATTTCGATTATAGCCTTCTTAGTGATAGAACTTTTAATAAAAAAAGTTAAATTGAAAAATAAAGAATATTCTACAGATAAGAAAATTGAGTAAAATGATGATGTAGAATGTCGACGTTGAATAAGAGAGTAGTAATTCTGGGTGCAGGTTATGCAGGGATTTTTCTTAGTACTAACCTTTCATCAAAATTAGACAAGGATTCAAATGAAATAATACTAATAGATAGAAACAATTATCATCAGCTAATGCAAGAAATACATCTAGTAGCATCTGGTTTTAGAACTGCAGACCAATTGAAAATTCCAATCTCATCCTTAATTCAAGGGAAAAATGTACATTTTATTCAAGACGATATAAAGAGAATAGTTCCTGACAAGAATCTTATATCTTTGAATTCAGAAGATATCAAATATGATGAATTGATAGTTTGTTTGGGATCTTCCACAAAATACTTCA
>DATEOO010000452.1:0-3809 GCA_035274085.1 Candidatus Nitrosocosmicus sp. | reverse complement strand
TTGTCATATGGATAAAAAAATATTTGCTGATGTGAGTGAAAAGGAGATTACTCGTTCCATTGCCTCTATGTTTTTTGAAACTATTCAAGAGTACAGCGATTCTGATGTTATAATCCTAGGTGCAGGACCAGCAGGATTGTCTGCCGGGAGAGAAATAGCAAAAAGCGGAGCTAGAACGCTGATAATAGAACAAAATAATTATCTTGGGGGCGGTTACTGGGTTGGTGGTTATATGATGAACCCTGTTACGGTTAGAGCTCCTGCCCAAAAAGTTTGGGATGAATTAGGAGTTCCATATAGGCAAATAAATGATAATTTGTATGCTGCATGGGGACCTGATGCATGCTCTAAATTGATATCTGCAGCGTGTGATTCTGGTGTTAGATTTTTACAATTAACCAAATTTGATGATCTTGTTTTGAAAAATAAGAAGGTATGCGGAGTGGTCATAAACTGGATGCCAGTATCTGCACTGCCGAGAAATATTACTTGTGTTGATCCGGTAGCATTTGAGAGTAAGATTGTAATCGACGCTACTGGTCACGATTCTGTGGCAGTAAAAAGACTAATGCAAAGAGGCTTGGTCGACTGGAAAGGTATGAACCCTATGTGGGTGGAAGGTGGCGAAGATGGAGTTGTACATTCAACAGGAGAGGTTTATCCAGGATTAATTGCAGCTGGTATGTCAGTAACTGAAACTTTTGGATTACCTCGAATGGGTCCCACTTTTGGATCGATGTTATTATCTGGTCGAAAAGCAGGCGAACTCGCGTTAGCCAAATTGAAAAACGTAACTAACTCCCCCAAAATCAAAGTTAAACTCAAGTAACCAAATACTGAGTTTTCTTTAACATTTTGAATTTCCATTTAATTATGTAATCATTTATCTTTGATAAGACTAAAATTATATTAATTTTATAATTAGAAGGATATATTGACGGCTAAGATAATAGACGGATTAGCGGTTTCAGAACATTTTAAAAATAATCTAAGAGATGAAATCTCTATGCTAGTAAATAAGGGTGTGAAACCTTGTCTGGCTACAATCATTGTTGGATCCGATCCACCCTCATTAGTTTATATTAACAACAAACAAAAAGCTGCAAAATCGATAGGTATGCGTACCCTTGATTATAGATTAGATGGTAATATTTCACAACATGAATTAATTACTTTAATTGAAAAACTTAACTTGGATTCTACTGTTCATGGAATACTGATACAATTACCATTACCTGATCAGTTAGATCAATACAAGGTAATCAACACGGTTGATCCTAGGAAAGATGTTGATGGCTTAACATATATCAATTCTGGTTTGTTACTTAACAATCGAACAAAACTCGTGCCTTGCACCCCACTCGGCATAATGGAACTATTCAAGTATTATGAAATTCAGTTGGAAGGGACCAATGCGTTGATTATAAACCGAAGCAATTTGGTAGGTAAACCTTTGGCATCACTCTTGTTGAAGAAAAATTCCACCGTAACTATTTCTCACTCTCACACTAAAAATCTTAATCTATTTTCCCAAAACGCAGACATAATTATTACTGCTGTGGGGAATAGGGACTCATTTATATTAACATCTGATATGGTCAAATACGGCGCAACAATAATTGATGTAGGAACAAATAGAGTGAATGGCAAACTTTGCGGAGACGTAGATTTTGAGTTGGTAAAAGAGAAGGCCGGCTATATTACTCCTGTGCCAGGGGGAGTTGGTCCAATGACTATTTGCATGCTCCTGCGTAACACGGTCGAGGCTTCTAAGACATACACAAAATAAAAAATGGATTCTTCCAAAGCGATCTTAAGAAAAAAATATCTCGAAAGACGAAAAAATATGAATTTTCATGATTGCTTTATACAGAGTATATCTGCTCAACAAAGATTCCTAGGATCAAAGTACTACTTAGAAAGTAAAGTTATTGGTCTGTATTATCCTATTTTAAATGAGGTCCAAACTTTCAAAATAATGTCTGAAGCCCTTTTGAATTCGAAGACTATATGTTTGCCTACAATCGTGGATGATCAAATTTGTTTTTTCCAATACGATCCAACCAAAAACCTTAGAAACGGCAAATATGGCATACTGGAACCTGAAAGAACTTGCGAAAATATGAATAGCTTTCTAGATATTGTTATAACCCCCGGTGTCGTGTTTGACCTGAAGGGTAGCAGGATAGGATACGGAAAAGGCTATTATGATAAGTTCTTTAATTCTAATGATATTAAATTCATAACTCGAGTAGGTCTCGGATATGATTTCCAATTAATACTGGAGAAAATACCTTCTAATGCCCTAGATGTCAAAATGAACATTCTGATTTCAGACAAAAGGATGATAAATATGAGTTAAGTCATCTGTCAGATACCAAGCCTTTCTTGCCAATATCAGTTCTGAAATACTGTTGATCATTACCCCAAGATATCTCTTGCACTATTTGATAGGATCTACTCATGGCCTCATGAATTGACTTGCCCAATGATGTGATGCCTAATACTCGTCCTCCAGCAGTAACAAGGTCATTATCTTGGTTTAGCTTTGTTCCAGAATGAAAAATCATTATTTCATCCCCGTCAGGTGATTTACTCAGTCCCCCTATTGGATATTTAGTTTTATCCCAGTCAGGTGATTTCCGTAAACCTCTTATTGTATATCCAGTTTCGTACTTGTCTGGATATCCCTTTGATGTCATGATTACACATGTGGAAAACTTGTCCTTCCAAAGAAGAGGACGCATAGAATCTAATGATTTGGTCTCTGCTGCTTTTATGTACTCAAACAAATCAGATTGCATTCTCATCATTAGAGGTTGACACTCAGGGTCCCCCATCCTTGCATTGAATTCCAGGACATATGGTTTGCCACTATGCTTTTCAATCATCATCCCAGCATATAGGAAGCCCTTGTATGGGTAACCTTCAGCTCGCATTCCATTAATAGCTGGTTTAAATACTTTATTTGTAATGTAATCTAAATCGTCTTGGCTTACTCCAGGCACAGGTGAATAGCTTCCCATACCTCCAGTATTAGGGCCACGATCATCATCAAAAACTCTCTTATGATCTCTACAAGTATCCATGATCCTGAAAGATTCTCCATCGCAGATTGCTATAAGGGAAATCTCTTCCCCGTCAATTTTCCTCTCTATAATGATTTTTTCAGAAGCAGGACCAAATATTTTTTTGTTTAATAACTGATCAATTGCATCCATGGCCTCGGTTTTATTATTACTCACAAAAACTCCTTTTCCAGATGCCAGTCCATCGGCTTTTATTACCGCATTAAAATTAATTCTCTCTATATAATCTACGGCCTTGTCAGCATCAGTAAATACTTTAAACTCACTCGTCGGAATAGAATGACGATTCATAAACTGTTTTGAAAATTCTTTACTCGTTTCGAGTCTGGCAGCGCCCCTCGTAGGACCAAAAATCGGTAAATCAAAAGAATTAAACATGTCAACTATCCCTAAGGATAACGGTACTTCTGGACCTACAACTGTAAACAATTTATTTTCTTTAGCATATTGTGCCAATTTGTCTATTTCAGTAGGTAATATCTGGATATTGTGATGAGTCCCACCGTTGCCATTTGCATATATTACTTTTTTCACATTATCGTTTTGAGATATCTTCCAACCTAACGCATGCTCTCTACCTCCAGAACCTACGATTAGTACATTATCGTAATCATGCATGATCGATAGAATTCTTATCTAATATATATTTGAAATTAAGATTATTCATTACGAGCTCGAAATAATATGAAGGATTATGCTTTTAATCACTTGATAATAATT
>DATEOO010000451.1:0-3641 GCA_035274085.1 Candidatus Nitrosocosmicus sp. | reverse complement strand
ATCTTGCTCTTCATATAGTCTAAATGGATTGTTACTGCTAATTACATATATCATTATTGAACCGTTTTTATAAATTTCGTACTTGACCTCGTAAAGACCAATTCTTTCAGTGAAGAATTTTGGTAGGATACCAGATTCATCAAAAGGTTTAAACTTTTTGAAATCTATAATACTAGTCCAGAGTTGAAGTTTATGGATGAATAAGATAGGATAGAGGGCCCGAGCAAAGCGAGGACTATAACAATTGATTATGTTCATTAACTATTATGTCAAAAAGATTTATTTTGTCTTAAATTATTAGATTATTAGATTATTAGATTATTAGATTATTAGAGTCTACGACAAAATCTCAAATAGTTTTACCATGTTAAACTATCATGGATATTACAAATCATATCCAAAACAGTACAAATGCGTGGCATAAACAATTTACTAAACAAAGCCGTTTTAATTTTAAGATAGCGCCGATTATTATCGCAATACTACTAACTATTGCATTGATTTCAGGCTCAATAGTATCATCATCATATGTGTTTGCGGAATATAAATCTCCTAGGGACGTATGTCAAACTTATGGTCCTTGTATCTGCAATAACGATGTCGAACACTTGAAAGCTAAATGTTGTGATTTTAGGGAAAATGGAACTTATTGCATCACATGTGATATTAATACAGAGACTGGAGACTACGTTAACTGTGTAGTTAGCCGAAAATCTCCTACAACAGGTGAAACAAACTTTCCTAAGAATGAAGGTGCATTAGAACAACCGTCACAAAGACATAATACAAAAGATAATGCCAAAGTTCCAAACAATAATGGGGTTATACAACAAAATTCTCAATTGTCCAATAATCCAGCTTCCAATCAAAACAATCCGCAACAATTACAGCAAACTAATAATGAACAATCAGCCAATAACAATAACAATAACAATAAAGACAATTCACCAGCACCTCCTGCCTGTCCAAATAAAGGACCAATACCTTCCAACTGTACACTAAAACCTATCTTCAAGTAATGGAGTTTTAAATCTCTATTATGTTAAGACTGTCATGTTGCTCATGTAAGATAAATTATAATTGAATTTTACGAAAAGTCTGAGTGGACGACATCCCTGAAGTCTATGACGGAAGTATTTTCTGAAAAAGGCAAAAGTAAGGTTGTCAAGTTAAAATGGATAGTGCCGCCCCTCAAGGGGCGGCTGCAACCATTTAAGACAAGTATTTTGTATTTACCAAAAAGATCTATTGATTACTGCTGCTACTACTACTATTGTTGTTGCTAATAGCGGTATCATTGAGAGTAAAGGACCCAGTGTATTTATCTCCCGATGTACTGTGTGCTAGTATGCCGCTTCCATTAAAGCTTATAGATCCCTCAGTTACATTTTTTAAAAGTGTGTTAGGTACAAATTTCTTATCTCCGACTTCCCAAATCTTTTTGGTTGCATTTGTAGGTTGTTGTCCGTCTGTAATCTGTTCAAATGAAATAACATCTGCAGGCTTTGAAAGATTGAATGTAACCATTCCTGTATATTTTAGCCCATCACTAGAATTTTGGAATATAATTACTTGATGAGACTCATGTCCTTTTGCATTATGTGGTGTTGAAGTTTGATTTTTTTGTTGTTCTGATAGCCCTAATACATGGTTGCCATTGTCTATTAGTATCTGACCCATAGCAAATGTTAAACCAGCTAATATTGCTATGGATAAGCCATTGATTAATACTTTTTTTTCAAAGTTTGCTTGCATTTTATTATCTCATCCATGGTCAATATGGGTAATTAAAGTATTTTGATATTAATAATGGGGTTAATGCACATAAAATTAATTAATTTTAACTACCTAAATGATATTTAGCTAAATTGTCCCTGCCTCTATTATATAAGACAAGCTGTTACAGATAAGTAACCATAGTAAGGGGCAAATTACTTTTATAAATGAAAACAGTAAAAGCTAAATTCAATAATTGCTAGACTGTCATTGAATACTATTTATCCAAAAAAATGTTGGTAGTCAGCCTATGTTTACGTTGACTATTTCCGGGGCCTTTGATGGACTGTTTATTCCTGTTGCGGATACCTGTGAACTTTTATCTGGATATACATCTATCTTAAATCCCTTTCCTATGGGAACATCTTTTGAATTGAACTCAAATGTTTTGGTTATGGTTTTCTTTGATGGGAAGATGATATTGTCCGAGTTTTGATATATGTTTGTTCCATCTATGCTTACACTAATAGATCCACGATCATCTATCGGTCTCTTATTTTCCACCTTGACATTTAGCATGAACTTTGAATCATCTGTTGCCTGGTACGGTCCAATGAATAACTTTACAGTCTCAGGGGCCTTTGATGGACTGTTTACACCGCTTGCTTGTTCATCATAGTCATCTCCATATACAATCTCAGCGCTAAATCCCTTCCCTACAGGTACATCCTTTGAGTTGAACTCAAATGTTTTGGTTATGGTTTTCTTTGATGGAAATATAACACCGTATAATGATTTTGATATATCAGTGTCATCTATTCTGACATAAACTCCTCCCTTCTCATCATTTGGACCGTTATTAGTAACCTGAACTTGGACTATGAACGTTCCTGCGTTTGGCCCCTTTCCTCCAACAACGCCATTGTTACCTCCTTCTATCTTGAAGGTAGTCTTTACAGGCTCTGGACCTGAATCTACTGATGCCGAATATGTTCCTGGCTTTGATTGTTTTCCATCCATACCTTGCTGGTTCCAATTAAAAGTCCTTGATTCTCCGGGAGTCAGATAAGTTATTACCTGTGCTGCGCCAAAGGTAAAGATTTTACCTGTTTGAAGGTTTTCTACCTTAAAGCCAAGGGCGGCGTCTGCAAATGTGGCTGTTTTTGTTCCGTCGTTTGTTACCGTGATTTTAACGGTTTGTCCTATTGGATATGTTTTCTTGTCTGTTTTTATATTGACTACTACGGGTTCCTGATATCCTTCGCAGTTTAATTGAGGATATTCTTTGCAAGCATCCTCTTTATATTCACATCCTTTTCTGTCTGGAGTAAATATCATTCTCTCTGGACAGCCTGCGCTATTGGGATGACAGGTTCCTGATTCATCATCTTGATTCCAGTGGTATCCTTCAGGACATCCTCCATCAGGTACACACTGACCATCGTCGTTGAAATGAAAATCCTCAGGGCACTGTCCATTTATCGGTGTGCACTTGGCTAATGACGGATTAAAGAGACAATCTTTGTCTGGTGGAGGCCTAAAAGGTATACAGGAGTCACCTTTTGAGTCTTCCACAGAAGAGCAGTCATCGTTAGGGGCCGTAAAGGATTCATTATATGCTGAGCTAGATTGTGCTTCTTCTTGATGTTGAACTTCCTCTATTTGATTATCCTCAGGACCTTGATCATCTTTTGGCTCACTATTTGTTTGGTTAGAGGAAACCAACTCTTGTGCATTGGTATCTTGAACTGATACATATATACCAACCAAGGAAGCCATCAAAAGTGGCAAAATAACCATAGCAAAGATGGTCTTTAAGTACGTTTTGCAATGTACTCTTACGGTATTTGTTTGATAATGCTCATTATTTCTTTTCAATTTCAATTATGCACAATAAAGAATCTAGATATAAATTTTTTTTTTAT
>DATEOO010000450.1:0-3837 GCA_035274085.1 Candidatus Nitrosocosmicus sp. | reverse complement strand
TGCCAAAGAGGCGTACCTTAGAGCGACAAACTATTACCGTACATCGGCATTCTTCTTGGTTGATTCAAAAGATGAAAGATTATCATCCACCACGGATTTAAGTAAAGGATGTTTTAAGAAAGCCATTTCCTTATTTTCCTTTGTCGTAGAACCAGTTGAAATACCCTATGAAGGAATACTCCTACCTGGATATTTCTATCATGCACCAGAATGTGACGACAACGGCTTCAAGATTCAATGTGAAAACCCAAGTAGTTTAGGGAAGCAACAAGAAAAGGAATTAAGAGGTAATAGTCAAGATAAATCGGTGGTTAACTATTCCAGTTTCCCAACCCTGGTGGTTCATGGAGGATTTGATTCCACATTAGAGGAGCTTTATTTTTTTGCTGCAGCACCTTCATTAGACAGAGGGTACAATTGTCTAACATTTGAAGGTCCTGGCCAAGGTAATGTAATTATCAAACAGGAACTACCTTTTAGATATGATTGGGAAAGGGTTGTCACTCCGGTATTAGATTTTGCTTTATCAAAAAAAAGTAAATATAAAATAGATTCAGAAAAAATAGCTTTAATGGGCATAAGTATGGGATCACTATTAGCTGCCAGAGCATGCTCCTTTGAGCATCGTTTTTCTGCGCTCATCCTTTATGATGGTGTATATGATGGTTATGATAGCATCACAGCGGGCTTTACCCCACAAATGCTAGATGCATTAGATAGAGGCGATTCAGAATTTGTAAACAAAACATTGAATGAGTTAATGCAATCCAATTCTAACATAAAATTCAACATGAAACATGGGATGTGGACTACCGGGTCGAATTCTGCCTACGAACTGATAATGGGGGCAAAAAAATATTCAGTCAAGGATACCTTGAAAAATATTAAATGTCCTACTCTTGTGCTGGAGGGTGAGAAGGATGATTCCTTTCCAGGTCAACCAAAAAAAGTTTATGAAGGGTTAGTATCGGTTCCATCATCTTCTAAAAGGTATGTACTATTTACTGTGGAGGAAGGTGGAGAAGAGCACTGTCAAACCGGTGCGACTGGTCTTGTAAACCAAAGAATATTTAATTGGTTAGATGAAACCTTTCGAATACGTACAAAAAATAAGTGAATTTGGGGCTATTTTATGATGATACTATAAGTTTAGTAGTTAACAGTGGCTTATATGACAGATAAACTTCCAATAAATTCCTTCAAAATACTCGCAAATTATGGGATCGATAGACTAAATTGGAATTTAACTATAAAGGCGAAATGAAAACAAATGACAGAATATACTAAATTAAAATCTTACTATGGTAAAGACCTTGCAATACTTCTTGCAGATAAAATTTACAAAAAATATCCAAAATTTCAAAAACAAAAGTTTGTCGATATAGTGGATAAGAAAATCACAAATCTGGAACTAAAAGGTCGTGTTGAGGTAATTGCAGATACTTTACATGAGCTTCTTCCCAGAAATTATAAAGAAGCTGTCAATATAATGATGAGTATTCTTGGACCTCCGAATCAAAATGAGATTGGAATGTTTAGAGATGGTTACTGGATCATGCCAATAGCATTTCTAGTAGAAAAGTATGGTATTGAAGATTTTGATATATCAACGGATGCAATCTATCAAATAACTCAACGACATACTGGCGAATACGCAGTACGTCCATTTCTTATAAAATATCCCGAAAAAATGACATCTTTGATGTTAAAGTGGTCTCAAAGTAAAAATGTTCATGTAAGAAGATTGTCTTCTGAAGGTATTAGACCAAGACTTCCCTGGGCAAAAAAGCTGGACCAATATATCCTAGATCCAAAACCAATCCTACCCATACTCGAGAATCTAAAAGAAGACAAATCATTATTTGTCAAAAAATCCGTAGCAAATAATCTTAATGATATTTTAAAAGATAATTACAATATTGCATTTGAAGTTTTAAAAAAATGGTCAGAATCTCATAATACTAACACTCGATGGATAATAAAGCATGCATTAAGAAATGAAATTAGAAAAGGGAACTTTGAAGCTAAAAACCTAACTATATAATTACCAAACATGGAAATTCACTATGTAGACTCTTTGATTGTTGTTATCTCCCCTTTTATGTAGGGAAGAAACAAAGAATAATGCAAATTAAAGCGTATTTAGTAAACTATATCCAGATCTATGATAGCCCAAATCGAGTCAATCGAATTCTATAGTATTAAAGATTTTTTAATTTTTCACTTAATCAAATATTCCTTCTGTCAAACCCCAAGATAATAATTAATTTCACAGCAGCTTCTGGAGTCAGTAACTAAATGCTAATTCAGAAAATCTTCTGATATTTTTAAGACTCTCCTAACAATAAGGACAAAAGAAATGCCCATTTACACATACTAAGTATCAGACTATATCCTGGTGGATAAAGAATAACTTTGATAATTTATTCTGGATCCCGAGTAAACTTTTCTTACTAAAATTATCTGACAATTTTCTAATGTTGCCAGAGTATTAGAGTATTACAATTAGTTAGCAAATTCAATATAATTATTTTTGATTTTATACTATATGAGAATAACAACTCTCAAGAATAAGAATAAGAACAAAAGAATAGTAGTTGCTTCAATATCAATAGTGATTGCATTCGCTCTAATGATGAGTACCCTTGTAGCTATTGATGATGCTGATGCAACAGTATTCAAAGAGAAGGAAAGAGATTGCCCTGAAGGATGGATAAAGTTACCTAGTAACCTCAACCCACAACTTGGAGACTGCATGGCCAATACGATAAAAGCGAATTACTGAATAAACATTCAACCTGAGACTTTCACCATTTATTTCTTAGCAATATAGTTAATAAGGTTAGTTTACTGCCCATCACAAGATAAGAACAGATCAACAAGCAGAAACGCTGTAATGATTTCGACCTCCGCACTCGTTTGCCTTTAATAAACGTGGAAATGTAAATAAGACCAAATCTAATTGTTTTTTGATCTAGAACAATAGGAAAATAATGAAAATAGCAGTAATATCAAGCTGTTAGTATGAATATCAATATTACATTTTATTTTTTAATTTACTTAAATACCTTCTATTGTTCCAACATTAGGTATGTCTGATTTAGGAAAAGAAAAAGAACAAAGAATTTTCAAGTTATCAACGGAGGACATATCTACAGAGAGATTTGTAAGATGGAACGATATTTACTTAATGAAATATCTCGAGTTAATAAGAAAGCTGCTTATTAAAACAATGAAGCTACTATAAAAATCAAAATTAAATCCCTTTGTTCACAGGCATTTGACCAGTTTTTGATGAAAATGCCTTTAGCTCGGATTGTTATACATCAAGATATAGAGCTAAGAAAATTAATAAAATTTTATAGGGGATTTTTACTACTTCTCGATTAACCAAATTGTCCTTTTGATCTCTGGGGTCTGTGCGTCTATACCTGTAGCATTATTTAAGAATGCGAAACTTGAACTATTTGTTATGTCAAATTGGACAACTCCATGAAATAATTCGCCATGCTCATTAATCATTCCAATATCTGAAGAAATCCAGCCAATGTTTTGCCCGTCTTCAGATGTAATCACTCCCTTGGCTGCGCTCTGAATCGTACCATCTGATAAATGAGTATTTATGAAGGTCATATTATTGGTTACATTGCCTACGTTTTGCACAATTGCTTTTTCGATAACACGATCTTCACTTATTATTGGTAAGCCAGATGTCAAATTCTTAGTTCCTAAGAAGGTTCCTGAGTAGGCTTGATAAACTGGAGCAGATAAATTCAAAGAATTCGTTACTAGCTTATTAACATCATGATTTGTAGTTTCATCTATAATTTGATATGG
>DATEOO010000449.1:0-7537 GCA_035274085.1 Candidatus Nitrosocosmicus sp. | reverse complement strand
GTTTAGATGCTACCCCTGTAATTGATAGAACGTATTTTCATTCGGTGTATTTCAGAGAACCGGGTGGAATTTTATTTGAAATAGCAACTGATCCGCCTGGTTTTATGGTAGACCAAAAAGAGGAGGATCTAGGACAAAAGCTCTTACTACCTGAATGGTTAGAACCTGACCGCAAATATCTTGAAAAAGTACTTCCCAAAATTAGTACACCATCACTTGATAAATTTAATACTTTATCGTCATCTTCTTTTGATAAAACTACTACCTCAGAAAGTGAAGGATAATGAAGAAACCTGATTTTAAATATCGTTTTGTTCCTTCCATATATCACCAGCAGAAGCATGATGCAGACAATTCTTATCAAGCATATGGATATGGACCCAATGACAATCAATCAGATACCTTGACTTTATTATTGCTTCATGGCACAGGTGGAAATGAAGATGATTTGATACAAGTTGGTCAAATGATATCACCCTCTGCATCATTGTTAAGTCCTCGAGGAAAAGTGCTTGAAAACGGAATGCCTCGATTTTTTAAGCGACTTGCTGAGGGTGTATTTGATATGGAGGACTTGAAGTTTAGGACAAGAGAATTGGCTGATTTTGTTAAGGGGGCATCAAGTATTTATGGTTTTGATTTAAACAAGACAATTGCAGTAGGTTTTTCTAATGGTGCAAATATAGCTGTCAGTCTTCTTCTTTCATATCCAGAAATCCTAATGGGTGCGATCTTATTTAGGGCAATGGTTCCTTTTATACCAGATTCCCCACCAAATCTATCTGATAAAAAGGTGCTGTTATCTGCAGGAGTATTTGATCCAATAGTATCAGAAAGTCAGACACATAGCCTGTTTGATATTCTAAAAAAAAGCAGGGCAAACGTGACTTTGAAATGGCAACAATCAGGTCATAATCTTACACAGTCCGATATCTCAGACGCAAAGGAATGGTTGTCTGAAAACATTCACTAAATACCTTGCTGTATAACTTGCTACTACTTGATTCCAGTACAGATCATACATTTTGACTCATAATATCTCTTGGGATATAATAAAGACTGTGAAAACAAAGAGTAAATCACAAACTAAAATCCTTCTCTTCTACACGTTTTTAACTGACTTTGAGATTTTAAATATGGGGAAGATTTAACGATGAGTATAACCGGTATACAAGAATTTGATTTTTTGATTAATATTGGCTTGTCATTGATTGCCGGTGTATTAATTGGTGCTGATAGAGAATTAAAGGGAAAAGCATCTGGAATTGGAACACATTGCTTTGTTATCGGCGGCTCAATGATATTTACTTATCTTTCTGCGCTGGTTGATCCAAACTCTACATCAAGAATTGCTGCCCAAATCGTAACTGGAATTGGGTTTCTTGGGGCAGGAATAATACTAAAAGATGAGATTTTTGATAAGAAGGATACTGTTGATTCTAGTCATACTAAAGTATTGAATTTGACAACAGCAGCAAGCATATGGTTTTCAGGTGCAATAGGAATGGCAATAGGGTTTAACTATTATTTTGTAGCAATAGTTGCAATAGCCTTTGCCGTAGGCGTCCCTCATATTCCTAAAATGAGAAAATAAAACTAACATGTCCAAGTAGCGAATGCATAGAATGTTGACGATAAGATACCAATAGTCAGACCGATAGTATGGATTTATGAATGTAATCAATAGAAATAGGGGAAATAATCAGATTGATCTTATTTCAAATGAATTGATACTTCCATAAACAATTCAGAAATTATATCTATATTGATATATTAGCAACAATAGGACGGATGCTTCTACCGCAGCAAAGCAAAGTACAAGAGAATTTGACAATAACTATGGATAACCAAGGCTAGAACAAGACACTTCTACATGCATTGGAAGAAGGTAATACAACCAAGATTATCAATCGCAACATGGTATTTCTTTATCCAATATTCCGTCCTAATCAAGATAATATATTTGCAAAGATTAACTAACATAAAGTCGAAAATCGGAGTAAAATTCAATTCATTTTCTAGTAACGTAATATATGTAATATATGTCTAGTCAATGAATTATCTTTGATAAATATTATGTACTCTTATCTTTTCCGGAAATAGATTAATTTACCTTTAAACATTCAGATAAATTAAATGCTAAAGTCCACAGAAATTCGTTGGTTTTTGGAAGGTAAGATACCCATGAATGTGACTAGATTTTTGAAAGAAACTGGTTTAGATATTTCTGAAAACAGAACTGATCATTATTTACTAGTACAGGGTTGTGACAATATTGGCATAAAAATAAGAAATTCCAGGCTAGAGATTAAGCGGCGTCTAGATATGCAGCCTTATCACATATCCAAAATGAATATTAGTGGCAATATTGAATGGTGGGAAAGATGGGCGTGGAATGATAAAACAACTTGCAGTGAAATTGAACAATTAATCTATAAAGATAATAAAAATCCGTGGATAAAGATAGAAAAAAGGCGATGGCAAAAGAAATTTACTGTTCATGATAATGTCTTGATCCCAGTTCCTTCTCAGGTGTTGAACTCTGATCTTGCTATGGAGATTACCGAGCTAAGATTAAACAGAAAATCCTGGTGGACCATTGGCTTTGACTTGTTCACAGGAGCAGATCGTTCTTCCTTAGACCTAGTTATTGAAAGATACCCTGTAAAAAATCTTGGAGTAGAATTGAACGAAGAATGGTCATTTGGATACCCTTGTTGGTTATCTCATGTAGTTACTTAATTCGATAGCTAATGAAGTAAGTATTTGATTGAGGAACAAACTTTGAGGTAGTGATTATTGGGTCATAATACCTATTTAATATGAAGACATTTATTAAATCACACAGAATTTTAAAAACTAATACCATATCTTACTTTGAGAGTTCGGCTAGGTTTTCGATCAAACCATTTTCTTTTCTTATCAGGATTTTTACTATTTCAGACCATTGGACACTTTCAACATTATCAATTGTATTGACTGTTTTTATTATCTCATAAATCTCATCACTATCTTTGTATACCACCTTGGCAACCAGATTGAAATCTAATTGACCTATCCTTAATGACATTTCTAATATGCTTTTAGAATGTTGCTTAAAAATCTCAGTTGCCACATTTTCAATTTGTCCCTTTGTAACTTTTATCAACATATCTGATGATCTTAAGCCTATTTTCTTTGTATCAATTTCAAATGTCTTTTTCACTATGCCAGACTTTTCAATTTGGGCCCTCCTTCTCTGGACCGTTGATAATGGAATTCCGATCTTTTTTGCGATTTCTGTTGATTTAGTGTCGGCGTCGATAGTCATATATTCTAAAATTCTTATGTTTATACTATCAAAATGGATTATGATTTTATCTGAATATCCTTTATTGTTATTCTGCGGAAGGTGCTTATTAGATTCCCCTTGATCAAGCGTGGTAATATTCTTTTTAAGCAAATACTTATAATTGCTACAATATTGCATTTAGATATTGAGAAATACTTAATTAGTTATGTATTATCTTATACCTTATCAAAATTGTGAATATATATTGATAACCTCTCCTAATCGATAGCTAATTTTCTTCTGTCGTAATTATTCCTTATCAACATATTGAGTCTTTTATACCCAATAAATTGATGCTTCTGTCATTTGCAACAGATAACTTCAAAGGACATTCCTATATGTAATACTATGACAGTAATACCTTATATTGCTTCAAAAACTGCTTACACTGGATTAAAAGTATTGCAATAGCTACGATAACACGATAATTTGAATTCCATTGCCGATTAATAATTTGAATAAGTTATTGAATCATAGTTCATCATTTAATTTGGGTAGACCAAATGCAAAAAGTAGAGCCAATTCCATCAGCATTGTTAAAAGCCCATATTCTACCACCATGCGCTCCTACTAATTTTTTGGAGATAAAGAGTCCAAGACCTGTTCCAAAATCAGAATCTGTCGCAAATTTTTCAAATAATCTTGGCAATATATTTGGAGATATACCTTTGCCCTGATCAGATATACCTATATAAACAAAATTTTCTTCCTCATTATTTTCTCTATGTTTTACATTACTTTGATTGTCATCCTTCTTCTTTATCAGGTCATTTGATCTGTTACTGTTGGTTACAAAAATTGACTCATTTGTTTTTGCATTATTTGTGTTTGACCTAAAATTGCTATTATCTTTTATCATGATATTGATATTGTCATCTTTTTTAGAAAACTTGATGGCATTATCTATCAAGTTAGATAGTATTTGATTTAGTCGAGATTTATCTGCATATACCCAAATATGTTCTCCCAGATTATTATTTATAAAACTGATTTTGAGATTTTTTTCTCTAATTCTTTGACCAAATTCTAATTTAACAATATCATTTATCTCATTAACTAAATCTATTTTCTCTTTATCTAATGTAACTTTATTGTTGTGGTTTGAATCAAAGCGTGCAACATCTAAAAGATTATTTATTAGTTCATTAAGTCGGAGTGCATTTCTGGAAATATTTTCTTGGTGTTTATTCAAAAGCAACATAATATTCATTTGTTCTTCCCTTGTCAGGCTTTCTCTCTTGTTGACTAGCTGGTCCAATAGTTCGTCATTTAATTCAGAGTAGCCCGCTATGGCTTGAGTTGGGGTTCTTAGTTCATGTGCTGCAATATTTATGAATTCATCTTTTATTTCTCCTGTATGTCTCAGTTCTTGAGCAAGAATACTTTGATTAAGTATCACTTCAAAAATAGAAGAATAAGTAGACACTGTTGGTAAACTGTTAGAATAGATAGTAAAGCCAATTACTGTGTCTGACTTGTGCCCTCCTAGTTCTTTGATTTCCATAATAAGTGACTCTTTCGTATCTACCACCAAAGACTTTATCTTGATAGCAATACTTGGTTCTATATTTTGAATTTGGATATTGCTGTTTTCACTATTAGTTAAAAGTTTAAGAGACAATGATTTTTTGATTGATGAATCCAAAGGCACAAGAATTTTGATTTGAAGACTTTTTTGCTGGTTGGCTCTTTCCTTTAAAAGTTCAAGAACTCCTCCCTTCTCTTGGAGATGAAATGCGCTAGCCGTAGAATAAATTATTTCTATCTCTTCCTCTGCTTTTCTAATCATTTCAAATTCTTTCTTCTCCGCTTCCTTGTAATCGGTAAAAATATTGGTAATGGGTGCAACTATTCCTTTTTCTAGTTCACTTATTTTTTGCTGTGCTGGCATGGCTCTGTTCCAGAAACTGTCAAATACAAATTGTTGTTGTTGTACTATTTCTGGTACATTGCTAAATATGAGTTGAGGCAGTGGTTGGGATTTGTGAAGAGTTGCCACAGCCACGTATTCTTTTTCATCGGCTACTTCAAAGTTTCCTTTCATTCCATCTAAATGTCTAATTTCTGCAAATTCAAGCATCTTTTTACAATGCTTCAAGTTGTCTGCTGTTATTTCGATAACATACCTTAATTTTATTCCTCTATTTTTAAATGCAGCAAGTCTTGCATTCTTTATCTCATTTATCTCGGTAAATACAAATGGTGCAGCGGAACTTACACAAGAGTCAATTTTTTCTTTAGTTCTATTAACAAAATCTATATTGTTCTGTCTGATTCCTCTGAACCTTGGATTACTTTTGTGAATATATTAATTCCTATATCGCTTTTACTTTGTGAATATTTGATCCAAGATTTATCATAAGGATCTTGATCGCTGCCCTTGCTATTGCTACTAATAATGATGAGACCTCAAATCATTATCATGATACATAGCCTCACAAGAAAACGTAAAATTAAACACGATATCTTAAGACATCGAAACTATATAACCTGATACTATTTGAAAATGAGTTTTTATTAATTATAAATCATCTATTATATGTATTTTTATAATGCACGGCGCTTCAAATTAAGCGTTGAATCATATTATAAGATTGCCACCTGGTAAAATTGAGCTGTTATAACCATTATCGTGGCAGAATTCAAACGGAATTGATGAACAGAATAATAATACTATACTACCTGTAGAAGACATTAGCAAAAAGTGAATAAAATAACAACTGACATAGTAATATGATTTGCAAAATAACAATTGGTTAGAAAAACATCAATACTATTTATCTTAGCACCTCCTCAAACAGCAAAATACTATGTATTTTATATTGTTTTTTACATACTGCGATGATAGATGAATGAAAGTGATGATTCTCTTAAGACAACAGATGATTCACTCAAACAAGACCTACCTAGATCCAAATCGTTGAATATGCTAAATAATAGTGGTGGAGTAGGATATGAACAAGGAAACCTAAACACATTAACCAAAATGGTGTATGGGGGAGAAACTATACGCATAACTGATAAATTTGCTATAACCTGTCAAAGTGAAATC
Organism: Candidatus Nitrosocosmicus sp.; assembly: GCA_035274085.1. Lineage (GTDB taxonomy): Archaea > Thermoproteota > Nitrososphaeria > Nitrososphaerales > Nitrososphaeraceae > Nitrosocosmicus. Next base: position 1,154 of record DATEOO010000449.1, on the reverse strand, counting down.
AATATAATTATAGACAAAAATGGTGCCTGTCTAGTAACCAATGTTCCTGAAATCGCAAAATTCTATTCGATATTAAAAAACAACTCTGTAAAGATAAGAATAGTTACAGAAATAACTTCAGACAACGTGGGAAAATACAATCAGATGATTGAAAAATACGGAGTCGAATTAAGACATTTATCCGACATTAAAATCAATCTTGCAATATCCGATGGTAAAGAGTATATTTCATTTCCAGTGTTAAATGAAAGTAGACTTTTAAGTGAAGTAATTTATAGTAACGTAAAAGAAGTCGTAAATCAAAATAACTTGATATTTGAAACTTTATGGAAAAAGGCGATACCTGCAGACAAAAGAATAAAAGAGATTGAGAAAGGTTTAATGCCAGTTGAAACATACCTAATAGACAATCATGCGAAAGCACTATCCTACGCACAAGATTTCATACAAAATGTCGATACCGGGTTTTCAAATTCAACACCCATAGGATATTTCAAGTTATTAGATAATAACAAAATTCTTTTCCAATCATATTTGCAGTATCTCTCAAAGTACAAAGAAGGAAAAGTTAAAGGTGGTGTACGTTGGGTTACTCATATAGAAAACAAAAAAGAAGATATCGAATTAATAAGAAAATTTCTTGATGTAGGTATCGAAGTAAAACATGTTAGAAATCTCCCTCCATTGTATTTCTCAGTATCGAGAAAACAATGTGTTGTTACTTTAGAAAATTTACCAAATGGCGAGATGTTTCAGAGAATTATTCATAGCTCAGAACCATCATACATTCTGCATTATCAGACTGTTTTTGAGGAGTTATGGAATATAGGTGTACATGCTCAAGAAAGAATTAGACAAATAGAAACAGGCACCCCCGTGGGGACAACAAAAGTTATTGAAAGCCCTGTTCGAACAAAACAATATTTTGTGGATATGGTAAAAGATTCAAAAGAAGAAATTCTGATACTATTTCCTTCGCATAATGCGATAAAACGAGAAGTTATTATGGGAATTATTGACTTACTGAAAAAAAAGAGCGCCGAAGATGTTGGAATTAGAATTCTGTCTCCAGTGAATCAAGTGGTTAAACAACTACTGTTTCCAATAGATGTTAATGATAAATATGAAGGTATGAAGAACATTAGCAGTAGAGA
>DATEOO010000448.1:0-2156 GCA_035274085.1 Candidatus Nitrosocosmicus sp. | reverse complement strand
TATCTCTAGTTTATTTTCCCTTTCAAACTTGTTTATTAATATCCCAATATCGCTTTTGACGAGCTTGGCAACACTTTTTCTATTTATGGTAATTGATGGAATAATTGGAGCTTCTGAATTTATTAATCCAATTATTTTTTCAACAATATTATTCGCTTTGAGTTCTCGAACCTCAATATTTTCGATGTTCATTTGTTCTTTTAATAATTCTTTTATCCCCTTCACTTTTAGAAATTCAATCTCATCAACGTAAATCAATGCTGATTCAAGCGGCCATCTCCTTTTCAATTTGTATCGGTTTCTTAATGAAAACGATAACGATGATATCCCCTTAATCTTTTCAAATGCTGCTTCAACTTTTTTATCTGCTATCATGGCTAGTTCTTTGCCTGTACTGAGATTCTCCATCAGAATTGAATCAAACTGCTTAAAACATGATTGGTAAAGGTATTCAGTAAAAAATGGACAGACAGGATGAAGTATGACATCAATGGTCATTAAACAATAAGATAAGATTCGATATACAGAAAACCTCCTACTCTGATTGTCCAGATCATCGCTCCAGAGATCGTATCTTATCAAAGGGACATAGGTTTGACTCAATGAATTTATTATGAAGTCTTCAATCGCATGAGAAGCTTCATGAAATCTACAATTACTTAGCAAATAAGCGGATTGCTCGATTAGGTCCTTAAGCTTTGTTAAGATCCAAACGTCTTGACTCCTCAAGGAAAGATGGTTGGCGTTCCAACCTGACCGCGAGTACCAATCACTGAATTTGAATTGATCGTAGCTAGCATTTTGCTGATAATAGACATGTAAGAAAAAAAGCGTGCTTAATACCTGATGGGGTCTGGCAGACATTTCCTTGATGTCAAAATTCAAGGGTTCTATTGGAGAAGATTTCCAGATAAAGTATAATCTTACCAGATCAACAGGATTTTCTAATAAAAGTGATTTCGCATCTACGACATTTCCCAAACTCTTACTCATCTTGTTTCCTTTGTCATCCAAAACATGCCCTGTGAACAGGAAAGATTGAAATGGAGATTGAGGACTCTTTTTGAAGATAACATTTAACATCAATAAAGTATATGCCCAACCGCGGGTTTGGTCAATGCCCTCTGTCAAGAATTCGGCTGGAATTAAAGTATTATATTCTGTATCAGAAAGTGATGAATAAGGGGCGCTACCGCTATTATGCCAAGTATCTAAAACGAATAATTCTCTTTTCATTTTATTTTGACATTTGGGACAATTAATTAATACTTCATCAATCCAGGGCCTATGTAACTCAAAGTTTTCTCCATCTGGTAAACAAGAGGCCCGTGCGACAATTGCTTCCCTAGAGAATAATCCCTCTTTGAATGAGCATTTTGTACATTTCCAAATTGGAAGAGGTGTACCCCATACTCGTTCCCTCGATATACACCAAGGAACCTTTTCTCTAATAATCTCGAGAAACCGATTTTTTGGTTGCTCATAGAAATAGTTAACTTGTGACGCAGCTATAATAGGCTGATCTCCTAATTCATCAATCATATAGAAATATTCCTTTCTTGCCAACCAAACTATTTTGTGATGAGATCGCCAACAGGTAGGGTATTTATGAGTTAGTTTGCTTATTTTTACTACTGATTCTGTCAAATGCATGTCTTCAACGACAATTTGGTCGACATCTCTGACAAATTGATTTTTGTACTTGCCTGCATCTTCAGTAAAGTATACTTTATCATCAATAGGTACAAAAATTGGTATTTTCCTTTTGGTTGCTATTTCAAAGTCCTCTTCTCCATTAGCAGGTGATAAGTGAACAATACCGCTACCAGTAGTAACATCTACAAAACTTTCTGCAACCACAAAATGGACTTTTCCTTTGGAAGAGAGATCTTTCAAGCTGGGTATATTTTCTAATAGGGGATGAATGTAATATTGGCCTTCTAATTTTATGCCCAAAAATGTATCGACTACATGATAACTTTCTACGTTCAAGTCGGTCATTAATTCTTTGACTCTATTTTCAGAAACAATCCATTTTTCATTTTTGCCTCTAAAATTTACTTTTAAAGTTAGATATTGAGCCTGTGGATTTACGCCTACCATTTCGTCGGTAACTAATGTAAAAGGCATAGTAGTCCATACCAGAAGGAAAGTAT
>DATEOO010000447.1:0-3588 GCA_035274085.1 Candidatus Nitrosocosmicus sp. | reverse complement strand
TATATCAAAATGACTGATTTTAATAGGAAAGAAAACAACCGGCTTGCTATGATTCTTAACAAGTCATTTAGCTGCTTAAAGTTTTCACTCTTGTTTATTTTCTTATTTGTTCTCTCCATATTCTTCTTTTAGCATGTTGATCATTCTCATGGCAAGGAATATCAAGGATTGAGAAATCAAGATTTATAGCAAAAGTATTTTAAATCATTTTTATTATTCTATCAAAACCAATGGAATGCAAGAAAATTATAGCAATTGGTAAAAAGTTAAACGAGTAAATCAAAATGATAAGATCAGTCTACTTCTTTTAGTTGCAATCATCATATTTTCACAGTGGTATGCCCCGTATACAAATATTTACAATCCGGCAAACAAACTTATCACTTTATTATAGCCTATGCTCCGTTTCTTCCTTTTGGCTCTTTATATCCTTGCGTAGAAGACTAACTGGCTTATTTCATCCTTAGATTAAGATGTAGATAGATTTAGGGGAAAATTATATTTATCCTATATATAGTTACTATATTATAATATCTAGTTCAACGGGATTAAGTCTCGTATGGTATAAAGATTTGGTAATCTCTAATACAGTTATTATACTATTAATATGTGTGATAGTGTTACCTGTCAATAAGGTCTTAAAGTTTAATATTTTTTCAAATTACCCATGAGAAGAGGCTATGAATTAACTTCTCATAGGCGAGAGAGATATTGGTTCAAATTCTCCAACTAAATCAATGCTAATTTAGAATTTAAGTATTAAGGGAACTAAGTTCTAGCATACATAGCTATTAAGAAGGAAAACGAATTATGCCTTCTTGTATTAAGGCGAAGGTTATTCGCTTCGATACTCGAAGTGCGACATATGGAGATTGATCTTCTAAACAATTAACAGTAATAAATTGTTCATCATTAGATGACTCCTACTCGGACAGCGGGATGCTGCTATTGATTTTAGCCTTGTTAGAGATTATTTAAAGATCTGTTATGCATTCTGGAGGATGTAAGTTCCGTTTGGTATAAGGATTTGGAGGAAATATTAGGATATCCGTCTGGGTCTGATAAGGGTTTTTTAATATATATCCACGGTCTCATTCTATATGCGTTACAAAATTGGTGTCGCACTTGATATGGAATTGAAAAAGTCAAATAATATTTAACTAATTATTGTACAAGTATATTAATAATAATAAATTATAGTTGACAGCCATTGTCCTTCAAATTAATTAATTTGTAATGATATATGCGGTTTCTAATCGTATATAGCTCTGTTCATTTAATGGTTTAATGTTTTTATATGAAGATTATAGTCTAGCAATATGCAAATGCAATTGCTATATTATGTAGGGGTAATAGCAATATGTTTATATTTTTTCAATGGTTTAATGACTGCAAACCCCAATTCGTTAGTCGTTTTCGGTCAACTCTTAAACTCATATAAAAGTACTAATTTGGATGACAACATATCCTCCGGTTTGAATAATAATATTCTAAGTTACTTGACTAATTTACTTAACTTTTCAACGCCTAACTCGCAAAATAATAATGAGGTATCCAAAGAATTTACAGAAACGAAGATTGGGTTAGTCAAACCTGTTTTCACAGACGCTGCATATGATAACAAATTTTATGTGTTTTATAAAAAATATGCATCTGCTTTACCTCATGTAAATATAACAACAGATATAGGATTATTGAATTCCAAGATTACAAACTATCAGGCAGGTACTGTAAATAATGTATTTGCAATGCTTGACTTGATCAGTGCCCTGAAATGGATTGACAACAAGACAAATATAAATACAATTAACGATGTCGATGTTCATAACGGAAAAATTTTTACAGATTATCCTAACAATAAGAGCAATTCATATGATGTCTTAATTTTGGGACACCAGGAATATGTTACACAAAATGAATACAATAATCTAAAGCAATTTGTATCAAATGGAGGAACAATGATTGTTTTGGATGGCAATGTATTTTACGCAGAGGTAAAATACGATGAGAAAAATAACACAATATCTTTGGTCAAAGGACACGGATGGGCCTTTAATGGCAAATCAGCATGGAAAAGCATACTTGAAAGATGGCCAAACGAAACAAAGGATTGGGTTGGGAGTAACTATTTTTGCTATCTCTGTGTTAAAGGATTTAAAAACAATCCATTTAATTATTTTCCTCACGAGGAACAACAGGTTACAAATCCTAAAGATATCATACTGCTTAGCTATAATCCCTTTGGAATACAAGAACATTTGAACAAAAATGCTACAGTAGCAACATATGAACTCAATTACGGAAAGGGAAAAACAATAGCATTAGGAATTTATTCAGATGATATTATAGAGAATGGACAATTTGATAGATTCTTTGATAGTCTTATAGTAAAATACGGATTGCATAACGACACTGCAACAAAATAAATAGCTCGATCCATACTGGCATTTTCAAATTTTTTAATGTGGTATTTTCAAAGGTTCTACCGGTAATTAGATAAAAAATTACTAACTTTATTTTTGAATCATAGATTTAGTATTTTATCCGGTAAGTCAAAGGAGCAATAGCCGATAAATAATAATATAGGTCTCCAAGAAATGGACAACTTTTTAAAAATATTGGAGAGGTTTTTACATTTATACCTATTTATACCTATTCTAGTCACATCTTACTAAAAAAGTATATTTAACATAATTCTAACACCTTTTACTTTTTTTAGTTTTGATTCCTAAATAAATGGCAAAAGAGTAAGGGCGTCAGAGGTTTGGACATAAATTTGAGGCTCAAAATGAATTGAAATTGAAAAAGTCGTCATCATAATTATTCATTCCTTCTTACCATCCTTTGACTTTAGCGCATATATATTAGAATCAAACCCCTACTTCATGCCCAACTGTCATTACTTGACTTTAATTATGAATATCAAAGAAATATTACAAATCAATGGTTAGTGATGGACTTGAATTTCTTGGTCTACTTTTATGGTCTTTTGACAAACAGTATAGAATAAGATAAAGCATTCTCAAAATAACTTGATTCAGTACAATTGTCCAAGAATTATTGTTCTATAGTTCCAACGTGAATAATCTAACTAGTAAATTACTATCCTATTCTTTTAATTATGAATAGATTATAATGTATATCATTGATAGGATCATATTCAAATTGCCATACTGACTGGGATCACAGTTATATAGTTGAATAGGAACCAAAAAAGATATAAAAATGATAAAAATAATAATACCTTCAATTTTTCTTGTGATTTTGGTAGTAGGTTCTAATCATTTGGTAGCAAGCGCTCAAGAAAATGAATTTACTATTACCTTAAACCCTGGTGCAACTAATAGGGACAGCCAGAATCCTATGTCACCATCTGCCAATATTACTATACCTGCGGGTACCAATGTTACTTGGATAAATAATGATATATCCCCACACATGCTAGTCTCTGGAACCCCAGAAGAAGGTCCAGATAACATCTTTTATGGTAGCTTTTTTGGAGGAGGTGAGAATTATACTGTAACCTTTGATGAACCAGGCTTGTATTCATACTATGATCCGGTGTCTAGTCATCTTAGAGGAATAATA
>DATEOO010000446.1:0-7205 GCA_035274085.1 Candidatus Nitrosocosmicus sp. | reverse complement strand
TGATATATTGGATAAGATGGCTCCCAATGAAGATTGTGACTACTTGAGCGATTGTGACAGTGATTACTTTGATGAATGGTAGATATTTGTAACTTTCATTTAATATTTTTCCTCTTAATTTGTATTATTACTCAATTTCTTTTTGTCATTTTTACATTTGCTTATTAATAAATGCATAATTAAAAAGGATGTTTAAATTTTAGCTTTCGAGTAAATTCAACAAATATTTTTAAAAAATTTTATTCTTGCATAAGAGAAAATACATAGTGTTTCACAAAATTATCAGGATTATTTTGCTTAGACAATAATCGCAGAACATCGTTAAAATGTAATCCTTTACAAATAGAGAGAACAAAAAAGATACAATAATGACCACAAGCGTCACTACTAAAAGATTGAAAAGTTACATCGTTTACAATGAGAGATTTAAAATTTACCAAATAACTAGAAATACAAGAATTAGGTTTAAGACCAAAACTATCAAAATAATAGGCTTTTTCTTTAGAAAATAGATAAATACTTGTCCAATGGGTTCCTCCTTGAGAGCTATTATCCTCATTCACGATAAAGAGAGTGGGAAATTCACTTGCATTGGGGATTTGGTCACATGGGTAGCACCCTTTGAAGTACTTTCTTGCTCTTTTGCTCCTCCAGACAATTCGTTCAATTTGTCGGGAATCCATCCTTCGAAATCCTTTAGTTCAATTTCTGTCGGCTGCTCTTGATTTGAGTTTCTTATAATTGTATGTATTTTTGTGATTATTTGTCGAAAGTAATCAAAACAAATCAGTAGAAGAAGTAATATCCAGGCGATTGCTAATATTACGCAGTAAATAGTAAAGTATCCACTTTGACCTTCGTTTTCATTGACTCCAAAAAAGTTGCAAATTTTAAAACCTTTGGTAATAAAATCGGTCAAATTGGTATTAGGAAGTGAACCATCGATTGATATATACTTTAACGGTTCCTTTGGAAAGACAGTTGTTAAAGGGGAATTCATTTCTATGTTGTTAACCTATATATTATAATCGCTAACGATATTTCGATTCTTATCGATAAAGATTAGTGAGTCGAATTCGGCAAAAACGATGAGTACAATTCCATTGGCAGGAACGTCGGCTGTAAACTTTATATTTATACTAGTTGACCCTGACCTTATTAGGTCGTAAGTTGTTGAATCCTCCATCGAATTTGTAAGCATAAAGGCATAAAGCGTTGTACCAGTTTTATATTTATCTAGATAAATTCCATTTGAGTCTATACCATTTGAAGTTCCCAGCGCATCATGAAAATCATGGAAGCTTCGTATAAATTTATTTCCAGCATAGTCCAAGTTATAAAGAGAGGATGGGTAAGTTCTAGCATTAGCAAAAATCGTAAGCTCTCTTACATTAAATGGTTCGAATTTGAAGGGACTCAAATTTTTTGCGCCCCTATAAGCTTGATTTGCAACAAGTCCGCATACAATTCGCCTTGGTACTTGATCATTCCACAAATTGGCAGAAAATTCCCGCACTCCCTCGTTTATTTGAAAAGATTTTATCGAAGTTCTCCGAATTGCGTATCTCGCAGGCGTTGTATCAAGCCTTCTTGTTACATCCAGGGCTAATCCATCCATTAATTCTATCATTTTTACGTACAACTTGAGGCTTGTTATTTCCAATTTATAAACGTTTGCAGTATTTCCCGGTTCTAATACCATAAAGTCGCTATCTTGAGGGGTTATTTCGACATCCAATTCAGTTCCTGATAGAAGGTAATTTTGCTGGTTGAAAAAATCGGCATCGATTCTAGCGATAAATTGGCCTGTTGCTGATAAATTAAATAGAGCCCTTCGTGAAAGAAATCCGGCACCAAGAACGTTATTCGGATCTGCAGAATCCTCATAGTAACCGGCTGCATTTAGGTAAGTGTTTTTGGCTAACTGAGGAAGAGAAAGTTCTGTGTCTAACCAAGTTCTATAGGAATAAAGTGAATTTGAATCGTAGATTTCCTTTTGGTTAATAAAAATTTTTAAATTTTTGATAAATGTAGAGCCAATAAAATTAATTGAGCCCACAACATCACCGACTTCCAGATTTATCCATGCGTCTCCGGCGGGATTTCGTTTCTTTATTCGCATTTCGGATAAGAGATAGCATTTACTTAAATCCATATAATTATTAGATGTGTGAATTTTAAAATGATAAGGTATGTCAGTTATTGGATTCAAGGGAAGAACTTCTCTCCAGGAGCTAGATTGTACGCTTGTATTTGTTGCAGGAATATTAAAAAAGTCAAGGGCCGAAGTAATAGTATTCGGACTATCTTGATCAATTTTATGGAAGGCCATTTTGACAAAGTTTATTTAATAAAAGCCAAAGGCGTCTGATCTCTGTCGTTTAGCAAATTTAACTTTTTTACCAACTAATGAGTTAGTAGAAACGAGTGAGCTTTTCCTTTTAGTCTTTCCTTTTATACTTTTTCGAAGGCCTGTGCCAAACTGTCTCCCAACGCCACCTTTCTCTAGTAAATTGTCCATACCTTTCTTGCCTTCGTTTATAATTGCTTGTTTTAGATTTTCTCCTTGTTCCATTTTATCGAGTATTCGGGTGCCTGTAGATAAGGCTTCTTTACTGGCAACTGTTCCAGCTGATTTTAGTACAGGGAAAATAACTCTCCATATGCTTCGTAGTATATCTCCTAGTCCATATCCAGTTTGATTAAACCTTTGATATGGCTGGTAGCCGGTAAAATATGCATAATCACCCCCTCCTACTTGAGGGCTTCCAAAATGGGAAAGAGAAACTGAATTTGTATCAAAAGGTACATGCACCATCTCAAATCCTGCTATATTAAAATAAAAGTGAAGAATTATTTTGACGAACGCTTATATAGCATTCAGCTGAGACTCAAAATACAATTACTTTCTTGAACACAAGGGTGATGATAGTGTTAAATGCCTGATCAAAAGGCAAAAGTCGCCCGGTTTCACCCAAAGTCCTTAATTCAACTTCGATTGTATTAACTGTTTTTGGTTGTACGCGAAGAAAAATTGGACTATCATAAATTTTTTCAACCGTGTCTCCATGTTTATGCTTTCCGTTGACCGTCACAATTCTCATAAGAGAAACAAGCTGATTGCCGCATATTATATTTTCGGTAAGGCCTTTGACATAAACACCAAAGGAATTTATACCTGCCTTTGGATCAACAGAGAACCTTGCAATCTCTTGATTTGTTACGAAATTAATGTCATTAAACCCAAGAATATAGCCTAGTTGAGGTGAAAGGCCTATATGACTAATGTTATCATCAGCTATCTTAAGCTTGAACTTATTTAGCTCTTTTACGTAAAAAAATTTTATTGCATCTACATAATTTTCAATTTGGCGGCTTGTATAGGCGTTTGGGAAGAAGACATCACCAGATATAAAAGCACCAGTTTTTTTGCTCTCTTTTAAAAATTTTTTGAACAAGTCCATTGACCCTTTGCCTAGTGTAGGAGAATCGTCCTCAAAAATTTTTTCTGTGAAATTTGCCGGTTTATCTGAATCTTTTGAATTGGTGAAATGGACAATTTGATCAAATTTTTCGGCTTCGGATGGAAGCATTGATTTTTCAGGTTCGATCGGTTCAGGTGCTTCTTCAACACTTTTCTTTACCCTTTTTATGTTTTCTTCAGCTTCAGCTTGCATTTCTTCCCATAACTGTAGATTCTTTTTCAATTCTATTTTAATGTTGGGCATTAAACTTGTCTCCAGGAATTCTTCAGAATCAAAGGAAATTTCTGGTACTGGAATTCTAATAAAGGGAAGAGATTCGTCCTTGAAAAAAATTTCTATCCATTGAGACTCTAATGTTCCAACTTGGGGCCATCCGTACACATAAGAAATAGAATGAAGACCACACACATAGTTACCATCAGATAAATCCAAGGTCTTTGGTAAAGGAATCGTAAATTTATTAGGCCCATTATTCGGGTAAGGCGTATTCGAAGGAAGAATGACAAAGATTTGGTTAGACATTTTATTAAGCAAAAGAATAATTATACAATTTGCCTTGACAAGAACAAATACTTAGTTAAATGATTAAAATCAATTAAATCATGTACTTATATAGCATTACACAAAGAGGAAAAGTTAAACTACTTGATAATATCAGATTCATTAATCCACTCAAAATTAGGGTATCCAATGAATTTTACTTTTAATTGTTTCTTTCCTTTAATTGTTCTTTTTCCCATTACTTTCTCGATTCTATACGTCAGCTCTTTATGTAACCGCGTTTTTCCAAGGTCTTCAGCATAAAATTGACCAGTGAACGGCTCTCCTCTGTCATCCTTGACTCGATAAGTATCGGGTCGTCCTTTCTTTACAGCATCAACTTCTATTATTTCATCGCTCCAGTTGGGTAAATATCCTCGGTCAAATACTTCTTTGTAATTGGCCATTCTAACGTTATCTCCTTTTTTCAATTTGGGCTTTGTTCCTGGACGTTTAAAAAAGTTTTTGCCATAAATTTTCTCCCAGACTGATTGCGCATTGGAAAAGTTTACATCAATTGGTCGCATTCCAATAATTCGGCAGTAGGAGTGGTTTATAGAATTTACAATTTTAGGCAGAACGTCAATCCATTTTAAAGTTTGTTTTTGAGAAAAAAATTTATAAAGCCTTGATTTTAAATTCCTTATTGCCCTTTCTGCTAAAGAGGCTTTCACAGTCTTTGTACTTGACCAGTACTTGGCAATTCCTTTCTCCTTGAAATAGTTCGATTTATTACCCTTTTCATTACTAGTCATTATAAATTCTTTTCCTTTATCAGTGAAAATTCTTTGAGGAACCATGGGCATTTGCTTTAGGATCGAGTCAAACGCTTCAACCATGTCTTGTTTTTGTTTAGATTTAACTTTTTCTGCATAAAGCATTTTTGAAAGAACGTCAACACCTACCAAAATATATTTGAAGGAAGTATTGTGGTCAGCAATCTTTTGCATGTCTGCGAGATCAAAGTGGTAATCCGTCCCATAGCCGGCCGCGAAGCATTTAGCTTCTTTTAAAATGTATACGACGAGGCCTATGCAATGTGTATACTCTATCACCTTCTAGAAAATGATTGATATCATATTTCTTAATTGATGAATCTATCTTTTTGACTTCCTCATAAAGTTGCTTTTTACCTGCAAATCCGGCTGGATTTGAGGGGTCGTGGAAAATTTTCTTTTTAATTTTTTCTTTATTTAATACCATAGTTGTGGTTGAAATTCGTTGCCACTAATTATTTTAGTCTTTTTAATAGTAGACTGTGTCCTTTTGGGAGTTTCAATCTCTTGTTTATATAAAGTACTCAGGGGCCGTCTTTTTGGACCTCTAGGTGGTGGAACTCTTTCATTAAATATAGATGTTGCAATAGGATCTTTACTTATGGCTGCCCTTAAATACGATGTTCCAACTGGTGAAGGCATGTTAAAAGTACTTGGATCAATAAGTCGTTCAATAGACTGCATTAAATCGCTTTGGGGCATTGGCTCTCCATTTCGGTTTAATATTTTATCTCCTAAAACACCAAACCTTCGGAAGTGTTGATTTATATGGTCATATAGACGGTACATCTTATTTCTTATTGCTGGTACTGAAGTAGGTGTTATAGTAACATCCATGAGGGTAGGCTCTTCGTCGTCGTCTGTAAATACATTGGCTTGTGCTGACTCATAACCATCTGATGAAGCAATTGAAGGATTTAGAACAGAGGCGTTTGATGATCGACGGGAAGTTGCTGGAGTTCGAGTATTATAACTTGGCACTGGGGGCGGATTTTGATTTGGCATGATTATACCTTTGGCGCCATTAGTTAATTCGACCTTAACAGGTTTATTCACTTGTTCTTTTCGCATAGCCAAATATCTGCGCAACTCTTGATTTACAAGAGTATTTTTGGCCGACGGAGTTTTTCTAACATTCTTTGCTTTACTCAACGCATTTCTTTCAAATTCCAAAGGAATGTTATCAGGTTCTATATTAGTTAGACCTTTGTACAATTGTTCAGGTACAAGAATATATGTACTAGCCATTTTTATTGTGAAAGTTTATTTGATAATAAGCGCAATGCTTCAAGTATAACGGGAGTTATAAGAGCTGCTATAGGAATTCCACTTCCTCTTTGTAATATTTTTCTGGCTCCTTTCTCACTTTTAACACGACTTAGGCTTCGTACAAAATCTGCAAAGGGAACTAATCGATTTTTTTGCCTTGTTGTAAGATTAAATCTTCCTTTTATAATATTTAGAGCAACTTCAACAATGGATAAAAGTTCGCTAGTAGAAGCAAGTCGTAAAAACTTCTTTTGCCGTCTTATGGATCTTGTTCGGGCAAGTAATTTCAAAAAGTTTATGTTTTGGAAAACATTTGATCCAATAGAATTAGTCAAAGGGTTTTGACGGAATGAAGATAATTTTTTCGTCATCGTCTTTAAATATATTAGTTCTTAGACGTAGAATAGGATCAGAAGCTGGAGACAAGTCAATAAAAAGGTAACCGAAGCGCTTGGAGCATGCTCTTTTATAGGCACTGAGAAAGTAGTCTAGTTGTCTTGGAAAAAGTTGGGTACCAAGCGTCCGAATACCTAGAGCAGCAGAGGGAGAGTTCATAAGAACAATATATTGGCTATTATTTCTAGCCACCTTTATATTTTTCTCAAATAGGTTTTGAGTAAGAAATATACATCCAATTTGTCTGTGATGGAGCTTTCGAGTAAAGAGATGGGTTAAGAAGTTATTAGTAATGTTTAACATCAGGTCATCAAGGATGATTATGGAATTTTTGGGCAACTTATTAATTAATTCGTCATCTGGTATGCCTTCATTAACTAGTATTCCTCGCGCTTGCAATTTAGGGATAATAGCGCTAAATTGTCCGTAGGCATAAATTATTTTTGAAGGCCTAGGTTCGAACATGTTATTAGATTGGTCTATTAAACGGGCCATAAAAGTGGTTTTTCCCGATGTACTTGGCCCACTAATAATCATGCCGAAAGGCATCTTAATTTTAAGGTCTTCTAAGGAAAAAGTTTTAAATTCCATTTTAAAATTTTTACTTGATTTAATATATTAATTCATCCTTTTATAGAGAGAATGGTTACAAGTTTACTTTTTATACCGCAATAATAGACGGTACATTCTATCCGCTAATTCATTAATTCTTTTTACATCCTTGGCTCCTGTTATTACA